>JAJXTK010000491.1 GCA_021783935.1 Myxococcales bacterium
CGAGCACGCGCGGGGCCTCCGACGAGGTCGCGCGCTCGCGCAGCTCGACCTCGCCCGTCCCTTCGCCGGCGACGCCGACGTCGGCCATCAGCTGCGCCCCTGGCGGGATGAACGCGATGCAGCGCAGCACCGACGGCGCGCGCAGCACCATCGCCTTGCGCGGCGCCCCCGCGAGCGCGACCTGCCCGACCACGTCCTGGCGGGTCGGCGCGGCGTAGGACGCGGGGTCGTCGTCGCCGACGCCGAGCCGCACCCAGTCGAGCTCCGCGAGCGCCTCCTCCTTCTTCGTGGAGCCGAGCCAGCGCAGCTGCACGACGTGCAGCCCGGGCGACAGCACGACGGCGCTGTTGCTTGTGGTCGCGACCTTGTCCTCGGTCGCCGAGAAGACGAGCGAGCCCACGAGCTTGCCGTCGACGCTCACGGTCGCCTTCTTCGCGACGCGCGCGCGGCCACGCGCGGAGACGACGACCGCGCCCGAGGCGTCGAGCGGCAGCGTGAAGGTCGTGATCCTGTCGAGCACGCGCCCGAAGGTCGCCCCGTCGCGCGTGAAGGCGGGCAGCTCGTCGTCGGGGTGGCCCGGCGTCGCCCAGACCGCCTCGGGCGAGCCCACGTCGACGAGCGCGCCGCGGTGCTCGACGCGGCAGCGCGGCGAGTCCTCCATCAGATCGAGCGCGATGACCTCGGGGCTGGTCGGCGGCAGCGGCGCCGGGCGCGCGTCGGCGCCGGCGTCGGCCGAGGCGGTCGTGGTCGGGTGGCGACGGCAGCCGCTCGCGAGCAGCGCGGCGGCGATCCAGATCGCGCCTCCCCTCACGACGCGCTCGGGGCCGCGGGGGGGGCCTTCTCGTAGGCTTCGTCGCGCGCGCGGCTGACGAGCACGAAGCCGAGGCCGAGGATCACGATCAGGACCGCGACGAGCCACCACATGACGCCATCGCTGCCGGGCGGCGCCGCGGCGCCCGCAGGTTTCGCTGGGTGGCGCAGGTGGCCGTCGGCCACGGGCGGCGTCGCGGGCTCGCTCGACGCCGCGTCGGCCTCGGCGGGCGCCAGCGTGACGTCGCCCACGCCGTGGAGGGTCGGTGAGCGCGGGCGCTTCGCGTGCGCCGAGGGGACGAACGGGGTCGGCGTCGCCGAGATCGTGCTCACGGGCGCGGCGCTCGGCGGCGACGGCGTGGGGGGCGGGACCTTCTGGGTCGGATCGTCGTCGGCCGCTGGGGGCGTCTCGCCGGTGCGGGGCGGGCTCGAGAGCGCCTCTGCGAGCGCGCGCTGCTCGTCGAGCGCGGCGAGGCTCGCCGTGAGTCGGTCGTCGCCGTCTCGCCCGCGTACGCGCAGCAAGAGCCCGCGCCGCGCGAGATCGAGCAGCACGTCCTCGATCGCGGAGGGGGAGACCTCGCCCGACAGGACCAGATCGCGCGGCGGCACGCCGAAGGCGAGGCGCTCAGCGAGCGCGCGCACCGACGGGGGGAGCGGCTCGAGGTGCGCCGACAGCCGCCCGCGATCGACGGCGACCTCCCCGAGCTCGACGAGGTGCTCGCCCGCGACCGCGTCGCACGCGGCGCGCAGCGTGCGCACCAGCGGCGCGAGCTGCGCCGCGAGCTCCCCGTGCAGCCCCTCTCGCCCGAGCTCCCGGCTTCGGCGTGGCCTCACGAGGAAGCGACCGCTGCGCACGCCGAGCAGCGAGGCGAGCGTCGCCCGGTCGTCGAGCCGCGCGCCTTCGGGCTCCGTTCTCGCGACCGCGCGCAAGCCGCCGTCGTCGAGATCGAGCTCGTAGGACCCGCTCGCATCGCGCACCAGCACCGTCGCGTCCCGCCGCACGCGGTCGACGATCGACAGCAGCGAGACGACCGAGAGCCCGTCGAGCCGCCCGCGGACCTCGCCGCCCGCCGCGATGCGCGCTTCGACGCGCACTCGCCCCGCGAGCACCTCGCGAACGCGGGCGAGGATCGTCGCGCCCCCCTCGTCCTTGCGCAGCCCCGCCAAGGACGCCCCGCCGAGATCGCGCAGGCGCTGGAGCAGATCCTCCTTCCACGAGAGCAGGATCACCGGCCGATCGTGCAGCTCCACGTCGCGCCCGAGGGCGCGCACGAGCTCGACGCCGTCGAGGTGGGGCATGAGCACGTCGCTCACGATCGCGTCGGGGGCCGCGAGCCTCGCGAGCGCGAGCGCCTCGCGGCCGTCGTGCGCCGCGAGCACGTTCGCGCCGGCGTCGCGCAGGATCTCGCCGAGGTAGGCGAGCACTTGCGGGTCGTCGTCGGCGAGCAGGATCGTGCGCCCTTCGAGGTCGACCTCGAGCGCGGTCGCGCGCGCGCCTGCGTGGCTGCGACGATCGCCCGCTGCGCGCGGCGCGGGGCCGAGCGGCGTCGCCGTCGAGGCGGGCGCGATCGACACGGGGGTCCGCGCGCTCGCCTCGCGGAAGCGCAGCGCGCCGCCGCTCCGGGCCTCGACGACGTCGCGCACGCGCGCGAGCGCTCCCCACACCGGGCCGAGCACCTCGCCGCCGCCGCCGCGCTCGATGCGGCGCGCGCGGGCGCCGACGTCGAGCGCGTCGACGAGGCGCCGCTTCACCTCCTCGGCGATCACGTCGGCGAGCTCGGCGACCGAGATCTCCCCGAGCGACGGCACCGGCTGCGGGCCGATGGGCTCGCCCAGCACCTCGCGGCAGAGCCGTCGCAGCGCCTCGGCGGGCTGCGGCTTGTCGACGACCTTGGTGACGCCGAGCGCAACGAGCCGCTGGCGGCTCGCGTCGCTGTCGAAGGTGCCGAGCGCGATGATCGGCAGCGGGCCGCACAGCGGGTCGTCGAGCAGCGCCTCGAGCGCCGCCGCCCCGCCGTCGGCCGCGAGATCGAAGACCACGAGGTCGGGCGCGACGGCCCGCGCGAGCGGCACGATCTCGTGCAGCGAGTCCGATCGCTCGACCTCGCAGGGGAAGCCGTCGGGGTCCCCCTCGACCGCGCGCGCGAGCGGCTCGGGCCCGACGACGAGCACGACGTACGGGGTCGCGCGGCCGGCGGCCGCGGCCGGCTCGGGGGCGGGGGGCATCGACGAGCGGCGTCGCGCGCCGAGGTTCGCATCGGCGTGCGTGGCGTCCGCCTGCGGCGCGGCGCCGCCCGCGGGCTTGGTCCACGCGAGCTCGGGGATGCGGTCGAGGAGCGTGGCGAGCTCGCGAAGCAGGGCGTCGGACACGCGCCCCTGCACTGCCTCGTCGTCGATTTGGGCGGTCGCCTCGGTGATGGCCCGCGCGAGCTCGTCGAAATGCAGCAGTTTTGCGCCGACCCCGAGGGCGTGGAGGTTGCGGCGCAGCTCGTTGCGGCCTCGATCGCGGTCAGGGCTGCCGGCGAGCGCGGTCAGCGAGGCGCGCAGCTCGGTGACCTTTCGGCCGAGGCCCGCGGCGAAGTCGGCCGCGGCGCCGCCGAGGCGGGCGGGGTCGACGAGGCCGGAGGTGCGCGGAGCTTCGGCCATGGCCCGACGCGCGAACTTCGCACTTTGCGATCGCAGCGCCAAGCCCTGGGGCTACTACCGGGCGCCGCAAGCGCACGAATGGACGTTGCGCTACGAGGGCGGCGCTCGGGGGCGGAGGCGAAGCCGGCGCCCCGTTGTGAGCGTCCGCACGGAGCGCCGTCGCGGCTTGCCCCCCCCTCCCCGGGGCGAACTTCGGGCGCGGAGTACGACCGCGGGGCCCGCGCCGCCGCACGCCCTGTGGAAGAAAGCTGCCGCAATACTTCCGCTCCGGCCCGCTCCGCAGTTAGCATGCCCGCACGATGAGCCAGGACACCCGGAAGGATCCGCGCGCGAAGGTGCTGAGCCTGAACGTCCGCTACAAGAGTGCGACCGTCGACGAGTTCATCGAGCACCACTCGCACGACATCTCGAAGGGGGGCATCTTCATTAAGACGCCGAGCCCGTTCCCCGCGGGCACGCTCCTCAAGTTCGAGATCCGAATCAAAGAGGACCAACCGCTGATCGCCGGCGTCGGCCGCGTCGTCTGGAAGCGCGAGCCGCCGCAGGCCTCCGGCGAGAAGCCCGCGGGCATGGGGGTCAAGTTCATCAAGCTCGACGGCGCAAGCCGCGATCTGATCGACCGCATCGTCGCCGAGCGCCAGGGGCAAGAGGGCCCGTCGTTCGAGGAGACGCCCGACGGCGCGCCGCCGACCGCGGAGGCCGCGTCGGCGCCGCCCAAGGACACGGTGAAGTCCGAAGGGGGCGGGAGCTTCTTCCCGACCGGCACGCCGGCCGAGCAGCCGCCGCCCGCCGAGCGCACCGTCATCAAGCAGGCCGACGAGCTGCTTGCCGACGTGCTCAAGGGGGCCGGCATCGGCGGCGGCGCGGCCGAGGTCGCGGCCGAGGTCGCCGCCAAGGCGCCCCCTGCCATCACGCTCCCCGAGCCGCCCGCGAAGGCGCCGATGCCTGCGCGCAAGGCGACGCTCGTCGGCATGCCGATGGCGACGCTCGACTTGCCGAAGGAGGAGCCGAAGGCCCCGCCGCCGGAGCCGGTCGAGCCGAAGGAGCCCGAGAAGGCGGAGGCGTCGATCGAAGAGGCGAAGCCCGCGGTTCAGGCCGAAAAGCCCGAGAAGACCGAGAAGTCCGAAAAGTCCGAAAAGTCCGAAAAGGCCGCGGAGGAGGCTCCCAAGCCAGAGAAGAAGGAGTCGGTGCCGCCGCCGACCAAGCTCGATCGACCCAAGAAGGCCGCCGAGTCCGGGCGCCCCGCCGAAAAGGCCGCGACGCCCGCCGCCAAGCGCGAGAGCGCGCGCCCGGCCGCGGCCGCCGCGCCCGTCGTCGAGGAGAAGAAGGGGGGCGCCACGGGGTGGCTCATCGTCATCCTGCTGCTCGGCGTGGCCGGCGCGGGCATCTGGTACCTGACCAAGCCGCCGCCCGAGCAGCCGCAGCCGCCGCCGACCGCCGCGCCGCCCCCCGTGCCTGCGCCGTCGATCTCGGCATCTGCCAGCGCGTCGGCCTCCGAGGTGCCGAGCGCCAGCGCGTCGGCCAGCGCTCCTGCGTCGGCCTCCGCGAGCGCGCCCCCGGCGGCGACCACGGCGGCGCCGCCGGCGACGCCCGCGGCACCGCCGCCGCCGCCCCCTGCGACGACC
>JAJXTK010000016.1 GCA_021783935.1 Myxococcales bacterium
TGCCGACCGCGGTCGCGCTCGCGGTGCCGCCCGGACCGGTCCCCGTGACGACGCAATTCTCACCCGCCGAGCCCACCGGGATCGGCGTGCTGCCGGAGCACGCCACCGGGCCGCTGCCGGGCGTCGTGCCCGTGCAGCTGTAGCTGCAAGAGGTCGCGTCGCTGCAGTTCCAGCTCACGCTCGACGAGCCGCACGATCCCGTGAACGACGCGCTGCACGCCGGCGGCGGCGCCGTCGCGCTGTCCGTCCCGGGGGGCGCGCTGTCGACGCCAGGCGGTGCGCTGTCGACCGTCGGCGAGGCGTCGGCAGACGTCGTGGCGTCACCGGCGCTCGAGTCGCTCGAGTCGCCCGAAGCGTCGTCGGTCGCCCCGCCCGCGTCGTCGCCGGCCGCGTCGCCGACCGGGAAGAGCGCGGCCTCGCCTTGCGCGGAGTCGACTTGGGCTCCGTCGGCGAGCGTCGCAGCGTCGCCGTGCGCGCCGTCGCTCGTGACCGATCCCCCGCAGGCGCAGGCCGCGAGCGCTGCGAGCGCCGCCACCGAGCGACGGACGTCGCGACTCCGCCCCATGCTGCCCGCGCGTCGAAGATGTTTTCGCATCGGCGTGGAGGATGCGTTGACCCGCCTGTCTCGGCAACATGCGGGCTCGCGATCGCAGGGCCTGATCGACTGCTTTTCCATATTCTTGATGACGCGTATTCGTCACCTCGCGTCAGCGCCTCGCGCGCGCGAGCGGGGGTGCCGGCCTCGGCGAGCTGCTAGCGTGAGCGGATGAGGGAGGTCTGCGAGAACTGCGGCGCCGAGCTCACGGCGCAGCTCGTCGAGGAGGCCGACGGCGGCTTCTGTCGACTGTGCTCCTACTGCGGCGCGCTCAACCGCGAGGCGCCCCAGCCGCGCGCGCCGGAGGTGCGCGTGGTGGTTCGGAGCGAGATCGAGCTGGCGGCCCCCGCGCCGCAGCCGGTCGTCCGGTCCTCGGGGGGCGGCGTGGCGGTGGCTGTGGTGGGCGCGATCGTGGCCCTCGCCGGCGCCATCGGCGCGCGATCGCTGCTGCGCTCGACGGTGGGATCGAAGATCGCGAGCGGCGTCAGCGCGTTCGCCGGCAAGCCCGACGGCCCGGCCTTCGATTCGGTCGGCGGGCAGCCCGAGCTGGCCGAGGCGCACGGCAGCGAGCTGCTCGTGGCGCGCATGCGCAACGTCAGCGGCGACGACGAGCTCTTCGTCAGCGCGTTCGACACGAGCACGCTCGAGCGACGCTGGCAGATAGGTCCGCTCGGGACCTACGGCGAGGCGTATCGCAGCACGCGCTTCGCCGTCGGCGCTCGGTACGTGGCGGTGAGCGACCGCCGCGCCAAGCTGCACGTCTACGAGCTCGCGACCGGCAAGGAGCAGCGATCGGTGGAGCTCACCGACGCGGTGAGCGCGCTCTGCGCCGCGCCGAACGATCGCGCTTGGGTCAGCCAGGTCGACGACCGTCACGTGATCGTCGACCTCGCGACGGCCAGCGTGACCACGACGCCGCGCCCCCCCGCCGACTGCGTCTTCGCCGACCTGGACACGGCAGCTCGCTTCGGCGTCGATGGGCAGCAGGCCGTGCCGCACGTGGCGGGGCTTAGTTCGCTTCGTCGCTTCGACGTCGACGGCGCGGCGGTGATCTACGGCGTCAAGGCGCCCGGCACCCCCGTGCCGACGGTGCTCTCCATCGATCCCAAGGATCACGCGGTGCGCTGGCGCGCGCCACTGCCGAGCGCAGACGCGTCCGAGGTGCGCGAGGAGGCGGAGCCGGGCCTGGCGGCGCTCTGTGGCAAGCGCGTGCTGGCGGCCTACGGCGTCGGCAGCAAGGCCTGGCACGTCGTCGCGATCGACGCGGAGCGCGGGGCGCGCCTCTGGGACACGACGCTCAAGCCGATCTTCGCCGTCGACTCGCTCCACGGCCTGGTGTGCTCGAGCACGCGCCTCTTCGTCGGACGAATGTCGTCGATCGACGCGCTCGACCTCGCGAGCGGCAAGATCGTGGGCACGATCGGCCACGAGACCTACGAGTGAGGCCTCGGCGGGCGCGGCGAGCCGCACGCGCCGGCGCCTCCTTCTGCCGACGGCCGACGCTGAGGTACACTCGCGCCCCCCATGCGCGCCAAGCTCCTGCTGCTCTCGACCTCGTTCGTCCTCGCCGCCGCCTCCGCGCACGCCGCGGGCAAGAAGCCCAAGGCCGCCTCCGACGACGAGGCGCCGCCCGCGAAGGACGACGCCGCGAGCGACGAGGCGAAGAAGCCGGCCGCGGCAGACGACGACGACGAGGCCGACAAGCCCGCGCCGAAGGCGAAGAAGCACGCGGCGAAGGACAAGGACAGCGGCGTCGCCAAGGACGAGCGCCCGTACGAGTTCTCGGCCGGCGCGAAGTTCCTGGTCGGCGGCGGGCTCTTCAGCTCCCCCTCGGGCGTGCCCACCGGCTACGAGGGGCCTGGCTTCGCGGGGGGCGCCGGCGGCATCGGCTGGGGGCTCGACGCGTACTTCGAGGCGCGCTTCTGGAAGTACTTCGGCGTCGAGCTCGGCGTCGGCTACGACCACTCCGAGTTCCACCGCAACATCACCATGAACGGCGGCCAGTTCGACGTCACCGAGAGCGCGACCTCCAAGAGCCTGCGCGTGCCGCTGATCTTCAAGCTCATCGTCCCGGCGCAGTTCGGCCGCATGTCGCTCGGCCTCGGCCCCGAGTTCGTCTCGGCGATGACCCCCGACTCGAACCTCACGGCCACCAACGGCGCGATCCTGCAGACGAACATGGGGGCCACGAAGGCGGGCGGCACGCGCTTCGACCTCGACTTCGGCTTCGTCTTCGATCTCCCCGCGAACCTAGAGCTGCCGATCGGGCTGCGCGCCTCGAAGGCGCTCAGCCAGCCGGACGCCTGGAACCAGCGCGTGGACGTCCAGATGAGCGGCAACACGATCACGGGCTACTCGGTGCAGGCCGAGACGACCTGGGACTTCCGGCTCGACCTCGGCCTCGGCTACCGGTTCTGAGCGGCGCTCGACAGGCCGCCGCCGACGGAGGAGATCGAAGGCGATGCCGAGCGCGCGCCGCGTCGCCTTCCGCCCCACCGGGCCGGCCGCCCTCATCGCCTTCGGCGTGCCGGCCGTGGCCGTCGTGTTCATGGCGATCTACGTCCCGCTCGCGGCCGTGTTCAGCCCGTCCAGCATCGGCGACCCCTCGATCGTTTGGGGCATGCCGCTGTTCGGGCTCCTGATGGGCGACCTGTACGCGACGATGTGGCGCCTGACGATCGTGGAGCGGACGGCCGACGGGTCGCTGCGGATCACCCGTCCGCGGGTATGGCCGATCCCGGCGGCGGTGCGCACCGTGCCGATCGCCGCGGTGTGGAAGGTCAGCGTGGCCGCACGCATCGAGCGCACCGACCTCGACAAGGCGCGCATCGTCCTCAGTCTGCACGGCGAAGCCGCCGACGTGCCCATCACCCCCTGGCACGACAGCTCTCCCGAGCGGCTCGAGCCGGTCGCAAGGGCGATCACGCGGCTCCTCCACGGGGCGTGAAGGGGCGCGCGTCTCCGGACGTTCACGCCCGGTTCGGATCGCGGTCTCGGTTCTGCCAGGCGACCATCCAGCCCGGGTACTCGCTCGGCAGGGCGCTGGCGGCGTCGAGCACAGCCACCTCCTCGGCGGTGAGATCGAGCTTGGTCGCGGCGATGTTGTCGTCGAGCTGCTCGCGCGTCTTGGCGCCGATGATGATGCTCGTGACGAACGGCTTGGTGCGCTGCCACGCGAGCGCCACCCGGGCCACCGACACGCCGCGCCCTTCGGCGACCTTGCGCAGCGCCGCGAGGACCTTGGGGAGCCGATCGGCGTCGACCGGCGGGAAGTCGAACGACGCGCGGCGCGCGCCGGCCGGCCCCTTCTTGGTCTCGTCGAACTTGCCCGAGAGCAGGCCGCCGGCCAGCGGGCTCCACGGCAGGATGGCGACGTGCTCGCGCTCGCAGAACGGCACGACCTCGCGCTCGATGTCGCGACCGGCGATCGAGTAGTACACCTGCGCGCTGACGAAGGGCGGCAAGCCGCGCGACTTGGCGTAGGCGTTGGCCTTCATCGCGACCCACGCGGGCAGGTTGCAGAAGCCGACGTGCCGCACCTTGCCCGCGCGCACCACGTCGGCGAGCGCGTCCATCGTCTCCTCGATGGGCGTCGCGAGATCCTCGCCGTGGATTTGGTACAGGTCGACGTGATCGAGGCCGAGCCGGGCGAGGCTCGCGTCGATGGCCGACAGCACGTGCACGCGCGAGAGGCCGACCTGATTGGGCCCGGGCCCGGTGCGACCGCGCACCTTGGTGGCCACGACGAGCGCGTCGCGCGGGCGTCCGAGGCGCTTGAGCGCGGCGCCGAGGAGCCGCTCGGACTCCCCCTCGGAGTAGACGTCGGCGGTGTCGATGAAGTTGACCCCTTGATCGAGCGCCGCGCCGACCAGGGCGTCGACCTCGCGCTCGCCGAGCCGGCCGACGACCTCCCAGAACCCCTTGCCGCCGACGGTAATCGTCCCGAGACAGAGCTCCGAGACGTACGTTCCCGTGTTGCCGAGCATCTGGTAGCGCATCGTCGCGAGTAGATGCGCGCCGGACCCGCGCCGTCTCGCGCGGCGTTCGCGCCGAAGTCCGCAAGCGCCGCGCGGCCGAGCGGCCTCTCAGGCCGGGTGCGTCTCGCCCTTGGCGATCTGCTCGAAGAGGTCGATCAAGACGCCGCGATCGGTGCGCGGCACGCAGGCGAGCAGCGCCTCGGCGGCGTCGAGGTCGGAGAGCTGGTGCGCCTGCTCGATCTGACGCCCCTTGGCCGTGAGCGCGAGCGCCTTGCGACGGCCGTCGGTCGCGTTGGTCGCGCGCACCACCAGGCCACGCTCCTCGAGGCGCGCGACGGCGACGGTGGCCGCGGGCTGCGAGGTGCCGAGGTGCTGCGCGACGGCCGAGACCCCCGAGACGCCGACCCGATCGACCGCGCGCAGCACGCGCACGTCGCCGGGCGTGACGCCGCGAAGCCCGGGCTGCCTCGCCAGCGCGCCGCGCTCGATGTCCGACAGGCGGCGCATGAACGCGTCGAGGAGCGGAGCGAGGCGAGCGCTGCTCTTCATAACCCTCGTATATAGCGATGCTATGTGCGCGTGTCGAATGCGCCCCTGGCGTGCGCCTGCCCCGGATCGCGGATCGCGAGCACCCCCGAGGCGAGCACGATCGCCGCGCCGAAGGCCGCCGCGAGGCCGGGGCGCTCGCCGAAGGCGAGCCACGCGACGAGCACCGCGGTGAGCGGCTCGAGGAAGGTGAGGATGCCGGCGTGCTCGGCGGGGATCCGCAGCAGGCCGCGCAGGTACATCAGCCCCGAGCTCGCCCCGACGAGCGCCCCCGCGAGCAGCGCGAGCAGCGCTCCGCGGAGCGTGGGCATCGGCGCGCCGCTCGCGAGCGCGAAGGTCGCGAGCAGCGCGGCGGAGACCCACGCGTGCCAGACGAGCTGCTCCTCGGCGGTGAAGCGCCCCGCGGCGCGCTTGCTGACGAAGACATTGCCCGCGTAGAAGACGGCGGAGCCCGCGCCGAGCAGCGCGCCGAGCAGCGGGCGCCCGCGCGAGAGGCCCGCCCCCGTCAGCGCCCACGGCTCGAGGACGAGCGCGAGCCCGAAGAGCGCGAGCAGCGCGAGGCTGACGGCCCCGCGCTTGCGAGGCGTCCCGAGCAGGCGCGGCGCGGTCGCGGCGACGATCACCGGCGCGAGGTAGTGCGAGAGCACGGCGATCGCGACGGTCGTCACGCTCATCGCCGAGAAGAAGAGCAGCGCGTTCGATGCGTCGAAGAGGCCGATCAGCGCGATGGCGCTCCACTCGCGCGCGCGGCGCGGCGGCCCCGACCTCGGCCCGCGCAGGCGCGCGGACGCGAGCAGCGGCAGCGGCACCACGCCGACGGCGAGCAGCATCAGCGCCGAGGACCAGCGCGGGTCGATCGCCGCCGGACGCAAGAACAGCGACCACGTGCCCCACGCGATCGCCGCCGTCGCGACCTCGAGGTACGCGATCCCGTTGCGCGCGGCGGCCATGCCCGCCCTCGTAGCAGCCCGGCGCGCGGGCGCGAACGCACCTACGCCGACCGCGCGCGCCGAGAGTAAACTCCGCCGCCATCATGACCGTCTCACACGCGTCTCGAAGCCTCGCCGTCGCCGCCGCGGCCGCGCTCGCCGCCGTGGTGGGGTGCCACGAGAAGAAGTCGGACGTCGAGAAGCGCGCCGAGGAGATGGCGCGCGCCAACGCGTCGGTGTCGGCGCTGGCGGCCGCGTCCGCGTCCGCGCCCGACCCGGGGGAGCAGAAGTTCGCCGCGACCCTCAAGCTCGCGTCCGATCGCCTCCACGCCTTCATGGTCGTCCTCCAGGACGTCGAGAGGTCCGCCGGCGCCAAGGCCGACCTCGACAAGCTCCGCGAGTTCTTCGCGCCAGGGGCCGACGGACAGAAGCTCGCCGACAAGGTCGGCGGCGATGCGACCTTCTCGGGCAAGCAGGGGGTGCCGGTCGTCGACTTCGACCTCTCTGCCCACGAGTGCGATCTGCGGGCGAGCACCTGCTCGGCGTCGGTCTGGGAGAAGCAGTCGCAGCGCGGGAAGTTCGTCTGCTACGCGTACAAGCTCACCTTCGCGCTGCAGGGCGATCAGCTCTACTGGAAGGACAAGACGATCCCGATCATCGTCCCCTGCGAGCGCAGCTGATCACGGCAAGCTCGGCAGCGGAAAGAGCCCGATCGGCAGCTTCGGCAAGGCGTCGAGCACGTCGACGCTGCAGCCGACGTCGAGCGTCTTTCCGACCTGGAGCTTCGCGGGGCGGCTCGGATCCCCCTCGATCGTGCCGCTCGCCGACACCTCGCCGCGCACGACCGACGAGACGGCGCCGCCGCCGACCGAGGCGACCACCGACGCGCACGGGATCTTCGGCGACGCCCACGTCAGGTGCACGGCGTACGGCCCCTTGCCGTCGTGCCCGATCGAGATCTCGCCGCCGATCGCGACGACGAGCGTCCGCCCCGCGAGCTTGATCTCGACCGTGCTCCCCTCCTCGAGGCGGAGCACGCCCGGCGCCCCCTTCTTCGGCACCCCCCTCCACTTGACCGCGACCTCGCCGCCGATCTGCAGCGTGAAGGAGTCGGCCTCGATCGGCGGCAGCTTCGCGTCGCTGACGACGAGCTTGCCCTCGCTGCGCACGGCGCCGTCGGCGTCGCGCGCGCCGCTCGCCTTGCCGTCGACGATGGCCTTGCGCAGGTCGACGCCGCCCACGCGCCCCGCCCCCACCGACGCGAGGGGCAGGCCGTCGCAGCTGAGCGTGAAGGCGTCGCCGTCGTGGTCTTGGTGCACGCCGAGCGTCGCGGAGCCGTCGTCGGCGACGAGCTTGGTGGTCACGTCGAGCGAGGCGCTCCCCCTCGACGGCGCGACGCGCTTCACCTTCGCCTCGAGCGGGGCGAGCGTCAGCTCGTCGAGCGCGAGCTTGCCCTTGGCGAGCGAGAGCTCGAGCACGCCGGTGTCGGGGCGCTCCGAGAGCTTCAAGGCGTCGAAGCGCAGCGACGATCCGTCGCCGGCGACGCCGGACCACGCGAGCGTGCCGGCGTCGATGTCGAACGGCAGGCGCTCGCCCGCGGACGCCTTCGCCTCGGCGTCGCGCACCGGCCCGATCGCCGCGAGCACCTCGTCGACCGACCCGCGCAGCGTGAACGCGGCGCTCGGCACGCGAACCGAGCTCGGCGTCAGCCCGGCGAGCGCGGCGTCGACCCGCCGGGCCGCGATCTTCACCGCGTCGCCCTTCTTCGGGCGCACCGCCACGTCGCGGAGCGTGAGCACGCCGATCGGCAGCCCCATCCCCCCGAAGGTCACGACGAGGGCGCGTTTGTCGGCGGCCTCTTGGAGCTTCGACGCGACGATGCGCGGCACGACGAGCGCCAGCGCGACGACGCACGCGAGGAGCGCGGCGAGCAGAGAGAGCGCGACGAGGAGCGCGGTGTGCTTGTTGGCAGGCGGGCGCGTGCGAGGCACGGAGCGAATTGAGCACGGCGCGAGGCGCGCGCCCAAGCCTCACGGCAGCGGCGGCAGATCGGTCGCGATCGCCAGCGCGCCGGTGCGCCCCTCGAGCGCGAACGACAGCAGCACGCCGAGCGGGGCGCCGAGCTGCCGCGGCAAGAGCGACGAGATCGCGGCGAGCACGGCGGCCCGCTGCTCATTCGGTGCGACGGCCACCCGCACGCTCGGCGGGCGGACGTCGAGCCGGCGCGGCTGCGCCTCGAGCCGCTCGCCGGGCAGCGCCTCGCGCACGAGCGCGAGCGCCTCCTCGAAGCCGCCGAGCCGGTCGACGAGCCCGACGCGCAGCGCATCGGCGCCGATCCACACGCGCCCGCGGGCGAGCGGCTCGATCTCGTCGATGGGCCGCTTGCGCCCCTCGGCCACGATCGCGACGAAATCGGCGTAGTGCCCGTCGATCTCGCGAGCGACGAGGGCGCGCTCCTCGTCGGTCGGCGGGCGCGTCACCGCCTCGAGGTCGGCGAACTTGCCCCGGGCGATGACGTCGCGCGCGACGCCGATTCGCTCGGCCAGCCGGCTCGCGATCGGCCGCAGCGAGACGACGCCGATCGAGCCGGTGAGCGTGAGCGGCCGCGCCACGATCGCCCGCGCGGCGAGCGCAACGTAGTAGCCGCCGCTCGCCGCCACGTCCCCCATGCGCGCGACGAGGGGCTTCTTCGCCGCGAGGCGGCGCGCCGCGGCCCAGATCGCGTCCGACGCGACGACGGTGCCGCCGGGGCTGTCGACGTCGAGCACGACGCCGGCGATCGACGGGTCGCGCTCGCAGGCGCGCAGCTCGGCGATGATCTGATCGGCGAGCGCGACCGGCCCCGCCGACAGCGCGAGCGGGGAGGCCTGCGAGGTGATCGCGCCGTGCACGTCGACGACGGCGACTGCTCGCCTTCGAAGCAGCCACGGTCGGCGATCGCGCCCGGCGCGGCGGCGCGCAAGGTAGGGCCCCGCGGCGACGATCGGCGCGCCGAGGACGTCGGGCAGCTCGTCGTCCCACGCGAGCAGGTCGACGAGCCCGCGCGCCTTGGCCTCGCTGGCGCGCGTCGGCCCGAGGTCGACGAGCGCGCGCGCCGCGGCCTCGGTGACGCCGCGCCCCTCGGCGAGGGCGGCGATGAGCGCGCCGTCGATCGCGTCGAGCAGCGCCTCGGTCTGCTGCCGATCGGCCTCGCTGCGCCCCTCGCGCGCGAGCCGGTCCCCCGCCGACTTGAACTCCTTGCGCGCGTGCAGCTCGACGTCGATGCCGGCGCGCTCGAGCGCACGCTTGAAGTAGTGCGCCTCGGCCTTGGGCCCGGTGAGCGCGAGGTCGACCGCCCTCGGCGCGACGATCGTCCGCGCGGCCGTCGCCACGAAGAGCGCCGCGTTGCCGCCCCCTTCGGGCAGGAACGCGACGAGCCGCTTGCCCGCGCGGGGCACGCGCGAGAGCTCCTGCCGCAGCGCCTCCATCGACGCCCAGCCGCCGCTCGGCTCCTCGATGCGCGCGACGAGGCCGGCGACGCGCCGATCGGCGATCACCTCGTCGATCAGCGCGCGCACGACGGGCAGCCTGACCTCGTGCGCGACCCGTGCGCCGAGCCGACGCAGGACCATGGGCGGCGGCCACCAGCGGCGCGCCTTCGGCGGCGACTCGTGGACGCGCCCGCCGAGGCGAAGCTCGACGAGCGCCCCCTTCGGCGCCGCCCGCGCGCGCTTGAGCGCCCTGGTCGGCCAGCGCAGCAGACGCAAGACGAAGACGATCGGTGCGAGCAGGAGCCGTAGCAGCATGACCCAGCATTCCTAGCAGACCGTTGAGTTTCTCCGGAGCTGCCCGACCCTCTCCCGCGTCAACCCGAAACTCGCCGCGCGATCGACACGACCTGCTGTCTGTCACGGTTTCCGCAGGCCGTTTCTCAACGGCCTGCTAGTACTTCGGCGGGCGTGCTGCAGAGCCGGCGGGGGCCGAGCCCGAAACACGCTCGCGCGCAGGCTCCGCTCCGCGGATACTCGGCGGCGTGAGCCTGTCAGTCGGCCGCACCCTCGAAGCACTCCGCCGCGCGACCCCGCTCTTCGAGGCCGTCGCGGCCAAGACGCGCCTGCTCGACGCCATCCAGTGGCCGCCCGAGGTCGAGCGCGAGTTCTTCGCCGGCGGCGCGCGCGAGCTGCCGAAGGTCGAGTACGCGATCGATCGCGAGCGCGCCCGCAAGCACGTGATCGAGCTCGATCAGCTCGCCATGACGCTCGACGTCCAGGACCCGATCCAGCTCTGGCTCACGCGCGTCGCGCGCTCGTACGCCGACGGTAACCGCCTCTTGCTCGCCGTCGGCACCAAGCGCTTCCACGAGCTCTCGGTCGACACCTACGGCGGCCCGCGCACGTGGTTCGACAACGACACGAGCAACCTCGATCTCGCCGAGCACCTCGACGCGCGCCTGGCAGGCGAGAACGTGCACGCGCCGCCGCGCAAAGACGCCTCCGGCATGCTCGACGCCGAGGCGTTCGGAGAGGCGCTAGTCAAGCGCGCGGCGGCGATCGGGGTCTCGATCGAGGCCGAGGTCGACGCGGGGCTCTGCGCGAAGGTGCTCGCCGGCACGAGCCGCGTGCGCATCCGCAGCGGCGCGACGTTCCACCCGAGCGAGGTCGAGGGGCTGTTCGTCCACGAGGTCGAGACGCACGCGCTCACGGCCCAGAACGGCGCCGCGCAGCCGCTCTTGCCGTTTCTGCGATCGGGGGGGCCGCGCACGACGCTCACGCAGGAGGGGCTGGCCGTCTTCGCGGAGCTGCACGCGCACGCGCTCACCGTCGCGCGCATGCGGCGCATCGTCACGCGCGTGCGCCTCGTGTCGATGGCCGAGGACGGGGCGAGCTTCCTCGATCTCTACGGCAAGCTCCTCGAGCTCGGATCGAGCGAGCGCGACGCCTATTTCGACGCGCAGCGCATCTGCCGCGGCGGCCTCGTGGCGGGCGGGGCGCCGTTCACCAAGGACGCCTGCTACCTCGCGGGGCTGATGGAGGTCTTCAACTTCCTGCAGGTCGCCGCGCACGGCGGCGCGCACGAGGCGATCGAGCTGCTCGCCTGCGGGCGGATCTCCTTCGACGATCTCGCGCCGCTGCTCGCCCTCAAGCGCCGCGGCGTGCTCGAGCCGCCGAGGTGCACGCCGCGGTGGGTCGCCGCGTGGGACGGGCTTCTGCCCTACTTCGCCTTCACGTCGTTCCTGCGCGAGATCGATCTCGCGCAGGTCGCCGCACGCCACTCGGCGATCCTCGCGGCGACCCGGGCCGTGGGCCTGCGCGGCGATCTCTGAGGCCGCGCTGCTCACCGGGGCTTGCCGCGCGCGCGGGCGCCGAGGCGGCGCAGCGGCAGCTCGAGCGCCAACGACGCGCCGAACACGGCGGCCGCGAGCAGCGTCGGCCCCGCGGGCATTAGCCCCGCGACGTTCGGCGCGAGGCGCAAGAACCACGCGCCTTGCAGCGCGAGGGCCACGCCGAGCGAGGCGACGATCGCGAAGACCACCAGCGGCACCAGCCTGCGGAGCCGGCGGGCGAGCACGGCGAAGCCGAGGCCGATCGCGCCGCCGACGGCGACGACCAACGCGACGCCGAGCGGCGCGCCGACGCCGAGATCGAGCCAGCGCGCGACGAGGTGCCCGGGGTGCAGCCACGCCCCGATCGCGAACGCGCACGTCGCGAGCGCCGCGCCGAGCGCGCCCGCGACCGCGCCGGCGACCGCTGGGTCGAGCTCGCCGAGCGCCTGGACCACGATCTTCGGGTCGGTGAACAGATCGGCGAACGTGGGGCGGCTCGGCGCGCGGGAGATCCCCGGGTGGTCCCCGACCGGCGGATCGAACCAGCTCTGGTGGGTCAGACGCGCGATGGCGACCTCCAGGGCCCCGTCCGGCGACGGCGACGACGCTGCGTTGAGCGGCTCGGGATCGCGGTGTTGCTCGTCGGCTCGACGGGAGGGCGATCCTTGCACGCGCCTTCGATGGAACTTCGCGGGCATGACCCCCACTCCAGCAACGGCCAGGCCCAAGCGCGAAGAGCCGTACGCAGCGGCGGGCGACGGCGGGATCGGCTATGAAGGGAGCGTCAGGATCGATGAACAGCACGCTCGTCATTGGCGATCTGCACCTGAGGACCTTCGCGAGCCCGAGCGTGGTCGAGGCGCTGCTCGCGCTGCTCGGGCGCGAGCCCGACGCGCACCTCGTCCTCTCGGGCGACACGCTCGACATCGCCGCCGAGCCCTGCGCGCCCACCGACGCCGTCGCCCGCATCCTCGCGCGCTTCCCCGACGTCGCGCGCGCCCTCGCCGAGCGCGCCTCGCGCGGGGTGCGCACGACCTTCGTCGCCGGCAACCACGACGCCGCCATCGCGACGCCCGAGGGGCTCTCGGCGCTGCGCGACGCGCTCGGCGTTCGCGGCGACGACCAGGCGCTGATCGACGCGACGCCGTGGTTCGTGCGGCTCGCGGGCGGGCTCGTGCACGTCGAGCACGGTCACGTCTTCGACCCCGACGGCGCGCCGACCCACCCGCTCGCCCCGACGCCGCGCGACGACGTCGGCATCCGCATCCTGCGCGGCTTCATCGTCCCCGTCGGCGCGCACGAGCTCGTGCACGTCAACGCCGAGACGCCCCTGCGCCTGCTGGCGCGCGTGATCGTCAAATACGGCCCGCGCGCGCCCGAGGTCATCGCGCGCTACGTCGCGACCGCCGTCGGCACCGTGCGCGGCGCCGGCAAGCGCTTCCCGCTCGCCGAGGATCGCGCCCTCGCGCAGCAGCGCCTCCGGTCGTTCGCCGAGCGCGACGGGCTCGACCCGGAGACCCTCGAGGCGCTGCAGGCGGCCCACGCGACGCCGACGATGGCGAGCGCGACCGAGGCCTTCTTGCGCCTGTATCTCGATCGGGTCTTCGCCACGATCGCGCTCTGCGGGGGCGCCGGCATGGCCACCGCCGGCGTGGTCGGCCTCGCGACCCCCGTCGGCGTGCCGGCGATGCTCTGCGGCGTGCCGCTCGCGACCGCCGGCGCCCTCGCGCTCACGGCGTCCATCGTCGCCAAGACCAACCGCTATCACGGGCGCGCCGATCGGGCGCTGCAGGCGGGCGCCGACGCGATCGCCGAGATCACCGGCGCGCGCACCGTGGTGCTGGGCCACGTCCACGTGGCGAGCGAGGGGCCGCGCTACCGCAACACGGCCTCGTTCGCCTTCACGCCCGGCGCCGAGGGGCGCCCGTATTTGCGCGTGTTCGACGACGGCGAGGTCCGGCGCGCCTTCGCGTGATCACCGGCACGTCGCGAGCACGTGCTTGGCGAGCGCGTCGTCGGGGTCGCGTCCGAGCGCGCTCGTGGCCGAGGCCACCGCCCCCGCGACGTCGCCCGCGAGGCAGCGCGCCACCGCGAGCCAGCCGAGCGCCGCGCGCCCGACCGGCCCCGGCACGCGCGAGAGCGCCGACAAGCGATCGATCGCGGGCACGAGGGCGCCGCCTTGGAGATCGCGCCGCGCGAGCAAGAGCTCGGTCTCGGGGCGGGCGCCGAGCCGATCGCACGCCTCGTCGACGATCTGCGAGGCCTGCTCCGGGCGATCGAGCCGCCAGAGGACCTCGGCGAGCGCGAGCCAGCCCGCCGGCTCGTCGGCGCGGATCTCGACCAGGCGCTGGAGCTGGTCGCGCGCCTCGTCGAGCGCGCCGCGCGCCGCGAGCAGCCGCGCGAGGTTCGCGCGCGGCTCGGGCAACCCCGGATCGATCGCGAGCGCGCGCCGGTAGCTCGACTCGGCGGCCGCCGCATCGCCGCGGCGCTCCATCACGAGCCCGAGCCCGAGGTAGGCGGACGCCGCGTCGACGTCGATGGCGAGCGCGTGCCGAAAGCGCCGCTCGGCCGCGTCGACGTCCCCGCGCGCGAGCTCCACGAGCCCGAGGTTCACCCACGCCTCGACGAACCGCGGCTGGTACTCGAGCGCGACCGACAAGCGCGCCACGGCGGTGTCGTAGTCCCCCTTCGCGAACGCCTCCGCGCCGGTGCGGTTCAGCTCCTGCGCGTTCGGCGGGATGGTCGCCCGCGAGACGCACGCGAAGAGCGAGACCAGGAGCGCGACGACGGCGAGGCGCGACATGCCGGAGGTCGGCAGGCCTGCCTCGCCGGTTGCGAGCGAGGGCTACTCGTCGTCGCCGGTGATCGGCGCGCGGCTCCGGTAGGGGGTCTCGGCCCCCGCGGCGACGCTCGGATCCACGTCGATGAGGGCCGCAATGCGATCGCTCGACTGCGTCCGCGGCGGCTCGACCTTCGGGTACTGGCCGCTCGATGGCACGGTGCCCGCGGCCGGCATGGCGAGCAGGCTCGGCGAAGAGCCGCCGAGCGCCTGCTTGCCCTCGAGAAACTTGAGCACGCCCGACCCGGCGCAGCGCACGAGCGTGAGGCGCAGATCGCCGGGCAGCGGCGTCTCGACGATCAGGCGATCGCCCGAGCGCGGGTGGGTCAGCTCGATGCGCACGCAGTGCAGGAAGGTGCGATCGAGCCCGTGCTTCTCTTCGAAGAAGCGGTTGGTCGGCGCGTGCCCGTAGCGCTCGTCGCCGAGGATCGGGTGGCCGATCGCCGCGAGGTGGCGCCGAATCTGGTGGGTGCGCCCTTGCTCGGGCACGACGCGCAGCACGCTGTGCCCGCCCGCCGCGCCGAGCCAGCGGTAGCGCGTGCGCGCGGGCAAGAGGCGCCCTTCGTCGCGCAGATCGCGCGTGATCGCCCCCTTCGACGGCGTGCGGCCGCGCACCGCGGCGAGGTAGACCTTGCGCGCCGTCTCCGAGGCGAGCGCGTCGGCCCACGGCGCGACGTAGGCCGCCTTGCGCGCGAAGATCACGAGCCCGCTGGTGCCGACGTCGAGGCGGTGCACCGGCACGGCGGCCTCGGCCCCCGCAAGCCGACGGACGCGCTGGAGCAGCGAGCCGCCGTACTCGGCCTGCGGCGTCGTCGGTTCGTGCGGCGACTTCTCGACGATGACGACCTCGTCGTCGGAGTAGGCGATGCGCGGCAGCGGCGGGGTCGATGGGCGCAGCACCGCGACCGTCTCGACCTCCTCGGTGAGCGGGATCATGTCGATGGGCTGCACCCTCGACGCCGCATAGCCGAGGCGCGCGAAGTGATCGAGATCGCGCGCGAGCGTGTCGGGATCGCACGAGACGTAGGCGATCGCCTGCGGCTGCAGCGCCGCGAGCTGCTCGCGCACGATCGGGGCGATGCCACGACGGGGCGGGTTGATCACGATCGCGCCGCGGAAGGGCTGCCGGCCGTTCGCGCGCAGGTAGCGCTCGAGCACCGCGCTGACCTCGCCCGCGACCGCCTCGAAGGCGCCGAGGCCGCTCGAGGACCGCGCCGCCTCCATCGCCAGGCGGGCGGCGGGGGCGAACGACTCGACCATCTGCACGTGGGCGCCGGCGTTCGCGAGCGCGAGCCCGATCGCGCCGGAGCCTCCGTAGAGGTCGAGCACGCGCAGTTCGGGACCGGCTCCGAGCGCGTCGATGAGCGTCTCGTGGATGAAGCGCGCCTGCGCCCGGTGCGCCTGCACGAAGGCGCCGTACGTCGCGAGGTGGGCGACCTCGCCGATGCGATCGCGCGCTGCGGGGGCGCCGTCGAGGACGTGCTGCTCGCTGCCGAGCACCTGCGGCGACTCCCCCTCACGGAGGTTGAGCGCCACGCCGACGACGAGCGGCAGCCGCGAGCGCAGCGCGCGGGCCGTCGCGCGGAGCTCCTCGACGAGCTCGGGCGTACGGACGTCTTCGCGCGCGCACACGAGCGTGACGAGCGCGCGCGGGCCGTCGCCGTCCCCCTCGACGTCGCGCACGTCGATCGCGCGCAGCAGCGACTGGCCGCTCGTCGGCTCGCCGACCGCGCGCGCGAGGACGTTGCCGGGCTCGGCCGCGATCGCGCGCAGCGCGTCCACGACGCGCGAGATGGTCGGCGACAGCACGCGGCAGCGCGGCGTGTCGAGCACGACGTGACCGCCGGAGCTCGCGAACAGCCCGAGCCGAAGCCCCCCTTCGAGCCGCTGCGACGCGACGAGCTTCGCCCGCGTGCGGTAGCCGGTCACCGGCGAGGCGGCGCGCGGCCCTTCGACCTGAGCGCCCTCGAGAGCGGGAAAGGCGGCCAACGCGTCGACGACGCGTCCGCGCTTGTGCGCGAGCTGCGCGGGGTAGGCCAGCCGAATCAGCGGGCAGCCGGGGCATTGCCCCTCGTGCTCGCAATGAATTCGCTCGAAATCCGCGGGCGACACGTTCGAGCCATGCTAGCCGACGAGCCCGAGGCGTGCCCGCTACAAAGACAGACACGACTCTGCGGCGCAGGGTCGAGCGAGCGGGGCAGTGGCTCACATGGCCGCGATGATGCGCTCGAGCAAGGAGACGAAGCGCGATCGGGTGCGGTCGGCGACCTCTTGCACCTCCTTGTGATCGAGCAGCTGCTGGGTGATCCCCGCCCCCTTGTTCGTCACGCACGAGATCGCGACGACCTTCGCCCCCATGTGCCGCAGCGCGAGGACCTCGGGGACGGTCGACATGCCGACGGCGTCGGCGCCGAGGCCGCGCAGCATGCGGATCTCCGCGGGGGTCTCGTACGACGGGCCCGGCAGGCCGCCGTAGACCCCCTCGCGCAACACCATGCCGAGGCCCCGCGCGGCCTCGTGGGCGATGGCGCGGAGCTCGCGATCGTAGGCGACCGTCATGTCGAGGAACCGCACGCCGAGCGCCTCGTCGTTCGGCCCGGTGAGCGGCGACCAGCCCATGAGGTTGAGGTGATCCGACAGCAGCATCAGATCGCCCGGCTCCAACGCCGCGTTGACCCCGCCGGCCGCGTTGGTGAGCACGAACTTCTCACAGCCCCAGCGCGCGAGCGCGCGCACGGCGAAGACCACGCGGTCGGGGGAGTGCCCCTCGTAGCCGTGGACGCGCCCCTGCAGGCAAGCGACGGGGACGCGCGTCGCGCCGACCGTGCCGAGGCACAGGTTGCCGGCGTGCCCGGCGATCGCCGATTGCGGAAAGCCGATCTCGCCATACGGGATCTTGACGAGCCCATCGAGCGTGTCGCCGAACGCGCCGAGGCCGCTGCCGAGCACGACCCCGACGCGCGGCACGAAGCCGCGGGGGGCCTTCTCGGTCAGCGTGCCGACGGACGCGTCGAGACGCGCGCGGAGATCGAGGCCCGGGGCGGTGTTCATGCGTTGGGTTTGGAATCGCGGCGATCGGGCCGCAACACCTTCGCGAGCGCCTCGCGGAACGAGCGCCCCGGCGCGCGCCCCGGGGCCTCGCCCGAGACGCCGGCGTCGGCGAGGTCGAGCTCCTCGATCCGCACCGTGCCAAGCCGCGTCAGCCCCGCGTCCCCGGCGCCGACGACCATCACCCGCCGCTTGCCGACGCGCACGAGGTAGATGGCGCGCTTGCCCTCGAGCGGCACGCGGGCGACCACCTCGAGCGGGCCGCGCCCCGGCGTGCGCACGCCGAGGCGACGCAGCCCCGCCATCGCGATCCACGCGACGACGCCGAACGCGGCGACGGTGGCCAGCGACTCGAGCAGGTAGCGGGCCTCGGGCGACATGGCGGGCCGAGGCTAGCACCCGGCTCGACGCCGCCGCGACGCTTCACGAGCGATCAGGCGAGGGTGACGAATTCGAGGTAGCGCCCCTCGGGGAACGCCGGCAGCACGGGGTGATCGGGCCCCGCGCCGGCGATCTCGACCACGCGCAGGTCGGAGCGGCCGAGCGCGACGTCGTCGAGCGTGCCGAGGAAGTCCTCGAGCGACACGTGGCTCGAGCAGCTCGCCGCGCAGAACACCCCGCCGTCGGCGAGCACGGCCGCGCACGCGCCGTGGAGCTTCCGATAGGCCGAGAGCGCGCGACCGCGGGCCTGGTCGTTCGGGGCCATGTTGGGCGGGTCGCTCACGACCACGTCCCAGCGATCGCCGCGCGCGCGCGCCTGCTCGAGGAAGCGGAAGACGTCGGCGGCCACGAACGCGTGCGGCTCGAGCGCGACGCCCGCGGCGCGGAACGATCGCTGGGCGGTCGCGTGCGCCTTCGCCGCGACGTCGACGCTCGTGACCGACGCCGCCCCGCCGAGCGCGGCGTGCAGCGAGAAGCCGCCGGCGTAGCTGAACAGGTTGAGCACACGACGCCCCTTGGCGAGCGCGCCGACGCGGCGGCGGTTGTCGCGCTGATCCAGGAACGCGCCGGTCTTCTGGCCGTGCGCCAGATCGACGACGAACGGCACCCCGTGCTCGGCGACGACGACCTCGTCGGGCGGCGGCTCACCGAAGAGCGGCTCGAGCTTCCCTTGCTCGGCGTGGCCGCGGAGCGTGCTCCGCAGCGCGATCGATCGGACCCCGCGCGGCCGCGCCACCGCCGCGAGCGCCTCGACGATCTCCTCGAGGTGCGCCGCGATGGCCGGCCCGTCCAGCCGAAGGACCAGCACGTCGCCGTAGCGATCGACGACGACGCCCGGCGCCCGGTCCCCCTCGCCGTGCACCCAACGCAGCGCCGTGGTGGTCGCCTCGACGAAGGCCTCGCGACGCGCGATCGCCGCCTCGAAGCGCGCCTTCATGGACGCGACGTCGAGGCGAAAGCGCGCGTCGTGCGACCAGACCCTGGCGGCCAGCGGCGAGCCCGGATCGACGACCGCGACGCCGACCACCTCGTCGCCGCTGATGATCTTCCGCACGTCGCCGGCCTCGCAGCGCTCGAGGCCGCGCACGATCCGGTCGCGATAGATCCAGGGATGACCGCGGCGGACCTGCGCGACGGCCGCCGCCGTGGCCTCGATCGCGTCGACCGGGCGCGTCGCCCTGCTGGAAGCCCCCATCTCGGTACGTCCCCGCGGCACGGGTTGCCTGTATCAAGCGAGCGGCGGAACCGGAAGCGCAAGCGCCGTCGCGCCTCGCGTTGGACAGGGCGCACGGCCGCGGCCTATGGTAATGGATTGAGCGGTTCGCCCCGCGTACCACCGGGGGGCCCCACGCAGCGAACCCGCCCTCGCGGGAGGAGCACCTTGATCCCTCGTCGCGCCTCGCGCTCCGCACGTTCCATGGTGAGCCCGCTCTTCGCGCTCGCCGCGCCTCTGCTGGTGTCGCTCGCGGTCGCCGCGTGCGCCAAGGCGCGCGACGCGTCCGACGAGGGGCGCGACGCGTTCGCCGGCGAGACGCGCGACACGGCGATCAAGCACGAGCCGTGTGACGGCAAGGGCAAGACCGACAAGACGCTCAAGGCGACCGACCCGCTGGCGAAGTCCGCTCCGTACGTCACGCACGTGATCGACGGGGGGCGCGAGGTCTGCTCCTTCGCCGACATCAACGGCGACGGCCGCATCGACCTCTGGACGTACTTCGACGAGACCGGTGCGACGCGCCGGACCGAGGCCGCCTACGGCGTCAACCCGAACGTCACCGAGATCGGCTCCTACAAGAGCGGCGAGCTCGAGATGGTCGCGCGCGACACGACCGGCAGCGAGCGCCTCGACACTTGGGACCACTACGCCAACGGCAAGCTCGTGGCCCGCGAGCGCGACAAAAACGGCGACGGCCGCCTCGACGAGTGGTGGACCTTCGACGCGGGCTCGGACGTGGCGACGATCACCGAGGCCGATCCGCGCACCGGCAAGGCCGACCCGGCGTCCGCGATCAAGGTGGAGGTCGGCTTCCAGGCGACCGCCCCGACGTCCTCCGCGGCGCCGAGGCCGAAGGTCGCGAGCGCGCCGGCGTCGCCGACCGCTCCATCCTCGTCGGCTTCGGCCGCCTCGTCGCAGGTGACGCCATGAACTTCGCAAGGCCGCTCGCGCTCGTCGTGCTCGCCGTCACTTCGGGGGCGATCTCGCTCGGCGGGTGCGGCTCCTCGAACACCACGGGCGGCGACAACCTCGCCAAGCCGAAGGTGGTCTCGAAGGAGGGGTTCAAGAACGCGATCCGGTGCGACACCTCGAAGGAGGGCAACGAGGTCAGCTACCACGACCTCAGCGGGCGCGGCCGCGCCGACATGGTCCAGGTCACCGGCTACACCAAGACCAAGAGCGGCGTGGCCGAAGGGCACGTGATCTGCCTCGAGATCGACACCAACCACGACGGCGTCCTCGATCTCATCCGCCTCTTCGACGACCAAGGGCGCCTCGCGAGCGAGGAGGCGGACCGCAACTACGACGGCAAGAGCGACGTCTGGATCACCTACGAGGACGGGCTCATCGCGAAGGCGGTCTTCGACGACCAGTTTCGCGGCCAGCCGGACGAGTGGGAGTACTTCCGCACGGTCTGCATGAAGGCGCAGAGCGACGGGGCGTGCCCGGACAAGCGTTCGATGCTCAAGCGCGCCGAGCGCGATCGAGACGGCGACGGCAAGGTCGACACTTGGGAGTTCTACGTCACCGACGCGAACGGCCTGCCCAAGCTCGAACGCATCGGCATCGACACCAACGGCGACGGCAAGGTCGACCAGTGGTACCGCGACGAGGCGGCGGCGGCCGTCAAGGCGGCGAGCCAGGCGCCCGCGGCGTCCGCGAGCGCGGCCCCCTCGAGCACCCCCTCGTCCAAGAAGAAAGAAGCCGGCGTCAAGACCTGAGCGCCCCGCCGCGCGCCGCGTCGCCCCTTGCGGCCGCCGCTCGGCCTGCGGGACGCTGGCTGGGCGATGATCGAGACGCGCTCGCACGCGGTCACGACCCCGGACGGCTGGACCCTCGCCCTGCACCAGGCGTGGGATCCGGCCCGCCTGCGCGCCCGGCGCCGGCCGATCCTCATCGTGCCCGGCTACGGCATGAACAGCTTCATCTTCTCCTACCACCCGCGCAGCTGGTCGATGGAGGGGTGGCTCGTCGAGCGCGGCTTCGAGGTCTTTCGCGTCGATCTGCGCGCGCAGGGCGCCGCGCGCTACGACGGCCCGCCCGCGAAGAAGGAGCGCTTCTCGCTCGAGGATCTCGCGCTCACCGACCTCGGCGCGTCGATCGCGGCGACGCTCGAGCACACGCGCGGCGGGCGCGATCGCGTCGACGTCATCGGCGCCTCGCTCGGCGGGACGTTCGCCTACGCGCACGCGGCGCTCGATCCGGCGCACCGCATCGGCTCGATCGTCGCGATCGGGAGCCCGGTGCGCTGGGTGAGCATCCACCCGGTGCTCGCGGCGGCGTTCCGATGGCCGGCGCTGGTCGGGCAGGTGCGGCTGCGGGGCACGCGCAAGCTCGCGGAGCTGCTCCTGCCGCAGCTCGCGCGCTTTCTGCCGTGGCTGCTCTCGGTCTACATGAACCCCTCGATCACCGAGATCACGGCGGCGCGCGAGATGGTGCGCACCGTCGAGGATCCGAACCGCTTCGTGAACCGGCAGATCGCCCGCTGGATCGTCGATCGCGAGCTCAGGCTGCGTCGCCGTGACGGCGTGCGGGTCGACGTCGGCGCTGCGCTCGCGTCGGTCGACGTGCCGCTGCTCTGCGTGGTCGCCAACGGCGACGGCATCGTGCCGATCGACACGGCGCGCTGGCCCCACGACGTCATCGGCTCGCGCGATCGCACGCTCATGTTCGTGGGCGACGAGGAGGTGCGGCTCGCGCACGCCGACCTGTTCGTCAGCAAC
>JAJXTK010000492.1 GCA_021783935.1 Myxococcales bacterium
CTGCAACTCGGGCACCTGCTCGGTCTCGTGCCCCGGCACGCAGATCAACTGCGGCGGCAGCTGCATCGATCCGGCCACCGATCGCACCCACTGCGGCGCGACGGTCGGCTGCGGCTTCGGCGGCGCGGGGTCCGGCGGCAACGCGTGCGCGAGCGGCTACGTCTGCAACGCGGGGGTCTGCTCGATTTCGTGCCCCGGCGCGCAGGTCAACTGCGGCGGCGTCTGCGTCGATCCGACCACCGATCGCACTTACTGCGGCGCGACCCTCGCCTGCGGCGTCGGCGGCGTCGGCAGCGCCGGGACCGCGTGCACGAGCGGCTACGCGTGCAGCAGCGCGGCGTGCTCGCTCTCGTGCCCGGGGAGCGAGGTCAACTGCGGCGGCAGCTGCGTCGACACGCAGACCGATCTCGCCAACTGCGGCGGCTGCAGCAGGCCGTGCGCGGCGGGGCAGATCTGCTCGGGCGGCGGCTGCGTGCTCAGCTGCCAGTCGGGGCTCACCAGCTGCGGCGGCAGCTGCGTCAACACGCAGACCGATCTCGCCAACTGCGGCGGCTGCGGCGTCGCGTGCGCCGCCGGCCAGGTCTGCTCCGGAGGCAAGTGCGCGCTCAGCTGCCAAGCGGGGCTCACCCAGTGCAGCAACGTCTGCGTGAACACGCTGACCGACCTCGCCAATTGCGGCGGCTGCAGCAAGGCGTGCGTCGCCGGGCAGGTGTGCTCCAGCAGCGCGTGCGCGCTCACGTGCCAGAGCGGCCTGAACGCCTGCAACGGCACCTGCGTGAACTTCCTGAACGACAACGCCAACTGCGGCGGCTGCGCGAACGCTTGCGCCCCCGGCCAGGTCTGCTCCGCGGGCAAGTGCGCGCTCAGCTGCCAGTCGGGGCTCACCAACTGCGGCGGCATGTGCGTGAACTTCCTGAACGACAACGCCAACTGCGGCGGCTGCGGCGTCGCGTGCGCGTCGGGGCAGGCGTGCTCCGCGGGCAAGTGCGCGCTGAGCTGCCAGTCGGGGCTCACCAACTGCAACAGCTTCTGCCGCGACATCACCTCCGACGCGTCGAACTGCGGGGCGTGCAGCAACGCCTGCGCGACGGGCCTCTCGTGCGTCTCGAGCAACTGCACGCTCGTGTGCCCGAGCGGCTCGACCGCGTGCGGCCCGACCTGCACCAACACGACCTTCGACCCGGCGAACTGCGGCAGCTGCGGCAAGCAATGCCCGGCGCCGGCGAACGCGACGCCGATTTGCACCTCGTCGAGCTGCGGCTGGGTCTGCCAAAGCGGCTTCGCCGACTGCAACCACCTCGCCTCGGACGGCTGCGAGATCGACCTGCAGACCAGCGCGATCAACTGCGGCGCTTGCGGCACCGCGTGCCCGACCGTCCCGAACGCGACCCCGACCTGCACGAGCGGGACCTGCGGCTTCACTTGCAACGCGGGGTTTGGCAACTGCGACGGCAACGCCGCCAACGGCTGCGAGGCCAACCTCCTCACCAGCGTCAGCACGTGCGGTAGCTGCACCAACGCCTGCACCACCCCGCCGAACTCGACGGCCACGTGCAACGCCGGCAGCTGCGGCTTCACCTGCAACGCGGGTTTTGGCAACTGCGACGGCAACGCCACCAACGGCTGCGAGGCCAACCTTCTGACGAGCGCCGCCAACTGCGGTAGCTGCGGCAACGCCTGCACCACCCCGCCGAACTCGACGGCCACGTGCAACGCGAGCGCCTGCGGCTTCACGTGCAACGTGGGCTATGCCGACTGCGATGGCATCGCCTCAAACGGCTGCGAGGCCAACCTGCAGACGAGCTCGTCCAACTGCGGCTCCTGCGGCAATGCGTGCCCTGCGAGCAAGAGCTGCGTGTCCGGCAGCTGCCAGTGACGTGATCGGCGCAGGGGTCGGCAAGCGCCCCGGCCGCCGCGCGCGCGGAGGCCGTCACACGTCGGGGCGCGGCACCGTGGACGGCGCGGGATCGGCGGCGCGCTACGGCCCCTTGGGCGGCGAACCCGCGTCGACGTGCGTCGAGCCGGGACCGACGCGCTTGGCGGCTACGAGCGAATCGCCCGCGCGCTTGACGACGTCGACGCCGACCTCGCCCGACGGGGGCACCCAGACCGCGGCGCCGATCGACACGCTCACGCGCACCGACTCGCCGACTTCGAAGGGACTGGCGGCGACGGCGTCGCGCATGCGGCTCGCGACCACGTCGGCGGCGTGCGCGTCGGCACCCGGGAGCAGCACGATGAACTCGTCGTTCTCGAGGCGCGCGAGCACGTCGTACTCGCGGCGGCCGTCGCGCAGACGCTGGGCGACCCCCTCGAGGATCTCGTCGCCGCGCGGGTGGCCGATCTCGGCGTTGATCGCGCCGAGGCCGTCGACGTCGATGCGCAGGATGGCGTAGCTGTCCCACGCGCGCGCGGCCCGGCCGTGCTCACGATCGAGCTCTTCGAGGAAACGCCGCCGGTTGGGCAGCTGCGTGAGCGCGTCGGTCGAGGTGATCGCCTCGAGGCGCTGCGAGAGCTGGTGGGCGCGGCGCTCGGCGGAGCGCTCGCGGGTGACGTCTCGCACGACGCCGATCCAGCCGGCGTCGCCGTCGTCGGACTGGAAGGCGTGGGCGTGCCAGACGGCGATGCGCATGCGCGGCCGCTTGAGCTCGATCTCGCAGACGGAGCCCCCTTGCGCACCGGGGCGCACCGCCCCGAGGAACGCGTCGGGCTCCTCGCACGAGGAGGCCAGCAGCTTGAGCACGTCGGCCTCCGGTCCGCCGATCAACGCGGTGCGCTCGACGCCGAACAGCTCGCCGAGCCGGCGCCCCACGAGCACGCAAAGACCGGCGCGATCGAAGACGATGAACCCCTCGTCGGCGGCCTCGAGAATCCCCACGAGCGCTTCTTCGTGCATGGCGGCTGCGAGCGTACCAGAGCCACAGCCGGGCTCGGATGGAGAATGCGCGCGACGTCGGCGCCGCCGAAGGCCCCGCGTCGGCGCGCGCTCTTGCCGATATTCAGGCCACTCGAGGCGTGCCGCTCACGGCGCGCCGGTCGCGCGCACCACCGCGAGGAGCTCGTCGCCGTAGCGCTCGACCTTCTGCTCGCCCATGCCGCGGACGGCCAGGAGCTCGTCGCGCGAGGCGGGACGCAGGCGCGCGATCTCGAGCAGCGTCGCGTCGTGCGCGACCACGTAAGCGGGCACGCCGCGCGCCTTGGCGATCTCGGCGCGGCGTGCCCGCAGCGCCTCGAAGACCGCCTCCTGCGAGGAGCTCAGCGCCTCGGCGTCGACCGGCCGCTTGTCGCGCTTGTGCGCCTTCGGGCGCGCGGCGCGCGGCGCGCGGGCCCGGGGCTCGCTCGGCAGCCGCAAGCGCACCGGACCGGTGCCGGTCATCACGCGCCAGCCCACGTCGGTGACGAACGGCACGGGGTGATCGTCCGGCGTCAGATCGACCCAGCCAGCGGCGATCGTGGCGCGGAGCAGCGCCTGCAAGAAGGGCTGCGAGCGGTGCGACAGGAGGCCGAACGTCGAGAGACGATCGAAGCCGAACCGGACGACGCGCTCGCTCGCCTCGCCGCGCAGCATCTCCGCGACGGCGACGAGGCCGCCCCGTCGCTGCGCGCGCGCGACGCCTGCGAGCGCCTTGCGCACCTCGACGGCGGCATCCTCGGTCGCCTCCTCGGCCCCGTCCTCCTCGATGGCCTCGCACACGTCGCAGTGGCCGCAACCGCCGAGCAGCTCCTGCTCGTCGCCGAAGTAGCGCAGGATGAAGTCGTGGCGACAGCTGCGCGCGTCGACGTAGCGCATCAGCTCGCGGAACAGCCCCCACTGGCGCGCGACCACGTCGGGCGGGGCGGGGCCGTCGCTGCCGAGCTCGCAGAGGCGGCGCCGAATGGCGATGTCGGCGCTGCTGCACAGCAGCAGTCCGTGCGCCTCGTCGCCGTCGCGCCCCGCGCGGCCGACCTCTTGGTAGTAGGCCTCGAGTGACGCCGGCGGCTGCGCGTGCACGACGACGCGCACGTCGGCGCGGTCGATGCCCATGCCGAACGCGTTGGTCGCGACGACGACATCGAGGTCGTGCCCGGCGAAGCGCGCGTTCACCTCCGCGCGCACGGCGGGCTCGAGCCCGGCGTGGTAGGCCGCGCAGCGGTAGCCGTCGTCGGCGAGCGCGCCGGCGAGCTCTTCGGTGGCCTTGCGCGTGGCGCAGTAGACGATCGCCGCGCCCTTGGCTGCGTGGGGCGATCCGAGCGCGCGCGCGAGGGCCTCGTCGATCGCGCGCCGCCCCTCGCGCTTGCCGTCGACCCAGCGCGCCTCGAGGTGCAGGTTCGGGCGGGCGAAGCCACGGACGAGCTCGAAACAACCGTCGAGCCCGAGCTGCGCGACGATCTCGGCGCGCACGCGCTGCGTGGCGGTGGCGGTGCAGGCGAGCACGCGCGATGGCGCGGTGCGCTCGATGAAGTCGCGGATGCGCAGGTAGTCCGGGCGGAAGTCGTGCCCCCACTGGGCGATGCAGTGCGCCTCGTCGATGGCCACGAGCGACGGTCGGAGACGCGCGACCAGATCGACGAACCAATCGGATGCGAGGCGCTCGGGCGCGCAGTAGAGCAGCGTGTACTCGCCGCGCGCCAGGCGCGCCTCGCGCGCGCGTCGCTCCTCGGGCTCGAGCGTCGAGGCGAGGAACGTGGCCGAGATGCCGCGCGCGCTGAGCGAGCGGACCTGATCTTCCATCAGGGCGACCAGCGGCGAGACGACCACGGTGAGCCCCGGCAGCACCGTCGCCGGCAGCTGATAGGTGAGCGACTTGCCGCCCCCCGTCGGGGCGACCAGCAGCACGCGCCCCTCCCCGAAGAGCAGCGCCTCGATCGCCTCGCGCTGGCCGGCACGGAAGCGCTCGAGCCCGAAGCGTGCGCGCAAGGCGTCGTCGAGCGCGCGCGGCGAGATCGGCGCGGCGGGCGGCGGAGCGAAGGGCGATGCGGACGGCATCGCGTGGTCGTGTAGCACGAGCATGTTCGGTGTCGTTGGGCGACCCGTCGCGGTTGCGTGCAGCGCGCACCGACGACGCGTGCGTG
>JAJXTK010000493.1 GCA_021783935.1 Myxococcales bacterium
CCGCGGGGGGCCGCTGCTTCTCTTGCGGCGCACCCCGCCTGACGTGGCTGTTGCCGGCGGGAGGCGGCATGGTTCGGCCGTGCACGCGGCTCGGCGGCGCGGTGATCGCGCGTGGATCCCGCGTGGATCCCGCGTGGATCGCGCGTTGATCGCGCGGTGGGCGCGCGGTGATCGCTCGACGAGCGGGGCGCTCGCGAGCGCGATGCGACGCGCGCACGGCGAAAACCGGTACGACGGATGCTTGATGGCGGCTGGCGACGCACACGCGTCGCGAAAGGGGTCGCCATGAAGAAGAGCACCGTCGTCGGCGCCCTCGCCCTGCTCCTCGCGACGGGGCCCGCCGCCGCGCAGGGCCTCGAGCGCGCGTCGTTCGACCAGCCCGAGCCGTCGCTCGAGGACACCAGCGGGGTGCACGGCCGGCCGATCGCCGCGCCCCGCAACGCGGTCGAGCTCACCGTCGGGACCGGCTACACGCAGGGGTTCGGATCGCTGCAGCGGGGCGCGCCGCTCGCGGACGTGATCGGCCCCGGCATCGGGGCGAGCGTCGGCGGCGCCTACCGCGTCTCCCCCTCGTGGTCGCTCGGGCTCGAGGCCGAGTACCAGGAGCTCGCGCGCGGATCGCAGCTCGAGACCGGCGCCGCCGCGCGGGGGCTCGCGGGGGATCTCTTCGGCGTCTACCACGTCAGCCCGTATCGGCCGCTCGATCCGTGGGTCCGCTTCGGCGCCGGCTACCGCACGCTGTGGACCGTCCACCCGAGCGCGCCGAACCTCTTCACCCACGGCTTCCAGCTCGCGCGCGTGGCGCTCGGGCTCGATCTTCGCGCCTCGCAGGACATCGCGCTCGCGCCGCTGATCGGCGCGGATCTCGACGTCTTCGTCTGGCAGCGCCCGGACGGCGGGTCGAACGCCACGCTCACCGATCCGCGCCTGTCGACGTACGTCTACGCGGGGGTCCAGGGGAGGTTCGACCTCGGCGGCAGCCGCGAGGCCCAGGGCAGGAGCCTCGCGAGGCGCTGAGCGCGGCGGCCGGTCACCCGATCACGCCGCGATGCGCGACCAGTCGAGCAGCGTGGCGCGCTCGCGCGCGAGCCGGTAGTCGACCGTCGTGCGCAGGCCGACGACGTCGCCGCCGATCTCGAGGTGCATCGGCCGATCGAACTCCATGCGGCAGGCGTCGAGCAGCCACTGCGCGTCGTTCGGCAGCGTGAGCGACCCTCGCCAGAGCTTGGGCACCTTCGCGGCCGAGCTCAGCGCCGAGGCGCCATAGATGCGGACCGCCATGCGATCGGGGCGCTTGCGCGCGAGCGGGAAGGCGCGGAAGCCGAGGCCGAGCTCCTCGATGGTGCCGCAGCCGCAGACACCGAGCGGCCCCTCGTAGAGCACCGCGCCCGCCCCGCCCTCGTCGACCCGCACGAGCTCGCCCGTCTCGGTGATTGCGAGCGCGTCGGCGCCGAGGTTGGTGAGCCGCACCTGCGTGCGCGGCGAGAACGTCATGCGCGGCACGGTGATGCCGAAGAGCGAGGCCATGTAGCCGGGGAAGCCGCCGAACCACTGCGCGGCGGGGCTCGGCAGGGCGTGGATCAGCCGCTGGTAGTCGGCGACGATCTCCGCGTCCCAGCCCGCGCCGGCCCAGGGGGTCAGGGTGCCCTCGACCTCGACCAGCCCGAAGGTGCGCTTGGGCCACGGGCGGCCGCGGTGGCGGGCGACCCGGCGGATCGCGCGATCGAACGAGGGGGAGGCCGTCGAGCGCGCCCACCCGTTGCCGGTGCCGAGCGGCATGAGGCCGAGCGTCGGGAGCGACCCGCGATCGAAGGAGTTGAGGAGCGAGACCGCGGTGCCGTCGCCGCCGCCCGAGAGGATGAGCTCCGGCGCGCGCGAGCCCCCTGGCAGCTCGGCCAAGAAGGCCTTCGCCTCGTCGAGCGTGCGGGTGAGGCCGAGCGGCGCGTCCGGCAGGTGCTCGCGAACGGTGCGCGCGAGCGAGGAAGAGCCACGCCTCGAACGAAGGTTGATCAGCACCGCGGTCGACATCGGGGTGACGGTACCCACGGCCCGGGGGCCTGACCGTCATCGAATCATCACGGTTCGGTCGGGCCCCAGCGACTCGGCCGTGGAAGGGCGCAGATGGCGTGTCGGGCTCGGCCGCGCCACCATGCGCCGCGCAATGCGCCCCGTCGTCGGCCCGATCCTGCACCTGCGCCGCCTGCTCGTGTCGAACGTGTGGCTGCTCGACGGCGGCCCGGGCGATCGCTGGCTCGTCGACACGGGGCACTGGAGCGAGCGGCTGACGCTCGCCGCCGAGCTGCGCCGGGCCGGGATCGGCGCGCGCGAGCTGACCGGCGCGCTGCTCACGCACCGCCACTCCGATCACGCAGGCAACGCGGCGTGGCTGCAGCGGCGCTTCGGCGTCCCCATCTTCGCGCACCGGGCCGACGCCGAGGTGCTCGACGGCACGCGCCCGCGCAAGCGCCTGGTGCGCGGCGAGGGGTCCCGCCTCGCGGCGGCGATCGCGCAGTTCGAGAACTACGCGCCGGTGCGGCTGCGGGTCGATCGCGCGCTCGACGACGGCGACGTCGTCGCGGGGCTCGAGGTGCACTGGGTTCCCGGGCACACCGAGGGCTCGGTCCTCTACCGTCACGCGACCACGCGCGCGCTCTTGTCGGGCGACGCGCTGCTCGCGGCGATCCCGCCGCTCACCATCCGGCAAGGGCTCGCGCTCCCCTACCCCACCTTCACGATCGATCCCGCGCAGGCGCTCGCCTCGCTGCGCGAATTCCATCGACGCGGCCATCCGTACGCGCACCTGCTCGCGGGGCACGGTCGCCCGATCCTCGGCGACGCGCGCGAGCGGGCGGAGCGGATGCTCGCCGAGCGCGAGGTCAGCGCGCCTCGCCCCGCTTCGGTCTGAAGCATGGCTCAGCTGCCTCGAAGCTCGGGCGTCGAGGCCCGCGCGCTCGCCGACGGGCGGGGTTTCCTCGTGACGATCGATCTCGACGCTGCCTCTGGCAGCGAGCTCGATTCTGCCCCGCGCGCCTGGCTGCACGGCGAGCTGCTCGCCGGCGCGGCGCTGCGGGCGGAGCTCGGGCTCGACGCCGCGGTCGACGACGCCGAGGTCATCGTCCGCGGCCTCGCGAAGCTCGGCGAGCCCTTCTTCGGCCGGCTGCTCGGCGAGGTCGCGTGCGTCGTGTGGGATCCGGCGGCGCGCACCCTCGTCGCCGCGACCGACGCGTGGGGAACGCGCCCGATCTACTGGGCCGCGCGCGGCGACCGGCTCGCCGTCGCGACCGAAACGCGGGCGCTGCGCGCGCTCGAGTGGGTCGGCAGCGACGTCGATCGCACCTCCATCGTCGCGGAGCTCCTCAGGCGCCCCGGCCCGCCCGAGGCGACGCTGTTTCGCGCGATCCGGCGCGTCCCGGCGGGACACGCGCTCGCGCTTCGGCGCGGGCAGGCGCGCCTGTCGCGCTGGTTCGGCCCGCGCTTCGCGCACGATCTCGCGGTGCGCACCCGCGAGGACTTCCTCGAGCGCTTTCGGGCGACGCTCGAAGAGGCGATCGCCGATCGGCTCCGCGGTGCGCGCGCTCCGGTGCTGCTGATGAGCGGCGGCTTCGACTCGACCGCGCTCGCGGCGCTCGCGACCTCCCTCGCGCGACAGGGGCGCGCGCCGAGCGTGACCGCGTGCTCGGCGATCTTCCCCGGCCTGTCGTGCGACGAGGAGCCGCGCATCCGCCTCGTCCTCGACGCGCTCGCGATGCCGCATCGCGTCGTCGCGCCCGAGCCGCGTGCGCTCTCGCTCGCCGAGGTGCGCGAGGACGTGCGCCGCCACGACGCGCCGAACTTCTTCGCGCAGCGCCCGATCTTCGAGGCGGAGTGGGCGGCCGCGAGGGCCCTCGGCGCCGACGTCGTGGTCACCGGCCTCGGCGGCGACGAGCTGACGGTCGACTGGGACTATCAGGTCGATCTCGTGCGACGCGCCGGCCTGCTCGGCCTGCCCGGCGCGCCCGCCGAGATCGCGCGCATCGAGGGACTTGGGCGGCTCGCGGCGGCGAAGCTGGTGCTGCGCGCCCTCGGCGTGCGGCGCCCGCGCGCGCTTCGCAAGGCCGATCCGGCGCTGGCGCTCCTGCGCCCCGAGCTTCGCCCGATCGCGAGCGAGCTCGCCGAGCGCCGCGCCGGCGAGGTCGGCTTCGACGCGCACGCCAAGGAGGTGCGCTTCGCGTTGATGACCAACGCGCGCGTGCAGTCGGCGAACGAATGGTGGGCGCGCGAGGCCGCGAGCGCGGGGTTCACGCTTCGCTCCCCCTTTCAGGATCGCCGCCTTTGGGAGCTGGTCCTCGGCACCCCCGCCGAGCTCCAGCCGCGCACGTTCGACCGCGGGGAGTACAAGCCGGCGCTCGTCCGTACGACCGGCCCCATGCTCCCGAGCGCGCTGACGTCTCGCTACTGGAAGGTGACTTTCGACGAATTCGAAGGGCGGGCGATAGCCGCGTCGCTCCCGCAAATCGAGGCTGCCCTCGACGGCGGCCTGCGCCCGTGGCTCGCGGAAGACTTCGTCTTCGAGCGCGCAACGCGCGGGTCGGGCGTGCGCGGGAACAAGTCCCTGATATTCTCCAGTCGGGTCGTGGCGCTCGAGACCTGGCTGCGTGACCTACCCTAAGCCCGACCCAGAGGCGATCATGGACGATCGAGCGCGGCCGCCGGCTCCCGACACAAACAAGCCGCCGCGCAAGCCCTACGCGCCGCCGAGCGTGAGCCTCTTGGGGGACCTCGCCGACCTCACGCTCGGCCAGGGGGGCTCGCACGATGACAAGGGGCAGGGACTTCCGAGCAAGAACGGCATCGGGTGAGTCGCGTGCAGCCCGCCAGTCGCGCGCCCGTCCGCTTCGCCCTCGAGCGCCTCACGGACGACCGCCTGGTGCTCGCGCACGAGGGGGCCCCGCTCGTCGAGCTCGGCGACGACGGCAGCACGCTGCGCCTCGCCGCCGCGCGCGCGCGCTTCGACCCGGTCGACCTCTTGCGCTGGTTTGCGCCGCTCGCGCTCTAGATCG
>JAJXTK010000494.1 GCA_021783935.1 Myxococcales bacterium
TTCCGATCTATGCCGCGCGCGCACAGCCGCACGACGGCCTCGTCGACGGCGTCGGCGAGCTGCTCCTGGGCGCGCCCCTCTTCGGCGTGGAGCGCGAAGGAGAGGTCGCGCGCGATCGCGACGTCGATCGGGCCGCCCGAGACGGCGATCCACTGCGCGACCTCCTTCTCGTCGTTCGGCAGCTCGTGCAGGCGCTCGGCCAACAGCTGCTCGAGGGTCGTCGGCAGCGGCATCTCGCCCGCGCGCGTGGTGCGCACGAGCGCTGGGCCCGCGTCGGTCTCGACGACCTCGAGCGCGCCGCGTTCGAGCAGCGCGTCGACGATCTCGAGCACGAAGAACGGGTTGCCGCCGACCCGCGGCGCGAGCTCCCCGCAGAACGCCGCGACCCCCTCGTGCGCGCCGAGCCGCTGTTCGAGCAGCCGCTGCTGGTCTTCGTTCGACAGCCCGCGCAGCTCCACGCGCACGATGCCCGACAAGAGCGGGCCCACGCGCTCGTCGCTGCGCGAGACCAGCAGCACGAGCAGCGGGATCGGCGCCGGAGCGCGCAGCAGATCCGAGAGCAGCTCGAGGCTCGGTCGGTCGGCCCACTGCACCCCCTCGACGACGATCACGAGGGGCCCGCGCTGCGACAGCGCCGCGAGCAGGCGCCGCACGCCGCTGACCAGGAGCTTGCGCCGGATGGCCGCGTCTTCTTCGCCGCCCTGCTCAGAGAGACGGCCGGTCGCGACCTCGGCGAGGCGCTCGATCGCGGCCTCGGCGCCCGGCCCCTCGCCGAGCTTGCCGAGGATGCCGGTGATGGTCGCGACCGCGTTCGCGAGCGACTCGGTGCCGTCGAGCGCGCACGCATCGCGGAGCAGGTCGGCGAGCGCGGCCCACGGGACCTCGGCGTGCGAGGGGGCGCACTCGATCCGCACCGCGCGCGCGTCGGGGGGCAGATCGCGCAGGAACGTCGCGACGAGCGCGGTCTTGCCGATGCCCATCTCGCCGACGAGCAAGCGGGAGACGACCTCCGGGCCCGCGACGGCGCGGTGGTAGGCGGCCTGGAGGTCGCCGCGCTCGATGTCTCGGCCGACGAGCTCCCCCGGGGCGAGCGCGAGCTCGGCGAGCCGCTCCTCGCGCGTCAGCGCGCGCACCAGCGCGTAGACACGGATGGTCTTCGGCAGCGGGGCCGTGCTGGCATCGCGCGCTTCGTCGAGCTCCAGCGTGGGCGCGTCGCCCCACTGGAACTCGCGTCGCACGAGGCGATAGAGGCCGCCGGCGACGAGCGTCTTGCCCGCCGGCGCCTCGCGCGAGAGCAGGTCGGCGAGCTCGGGCGCCGGGGGCGTGACGGCGTGACGCAGCAAGTGCCCCGACTCGTCGCGCTCGCCCGCGGCGACGGCGCGCACGATGCCGATCGACGCTGCGAGCGCGACGGGCAGGTCGGTCGACAGCCCCGCGAGCGCGTCGTGCGCGTCGAGCGCTAGGGCGGCCGCCGCCGACGGCGCGCCGGATGGGTTGGCGGTCAGGCCGACGACGGCGCGGGCGACATCGGGCTCGTCGTCGTCCCACGTCCAGCGAGCCTCGCGCTTGAAGGCGATTCCCTCGAGCACGCCGCGCACCCGCTCGCGCGCGGTGGCGAGCGCGCCGGCGCCGAGATCGATCGCGAGCTCGTCGAAGCCATGCACGCGCAAGTGCACGAGCGCGACGTGACGAAGCTCGCGGTGCGCGCGCTTGTCCTCGACGATCTCGGAGTCGACCCCCCGCGTGGCCTCGCGCTTGCCCGCGGCGGGCACCGCGACGGCGGTGAGCGACACCGCGTCGAGCGCATCGCCGCTCGTCTGCGGCACGCTCGACTCGGCGATCGGGGCAGCGTCGCCCGACGGGCGCTGCTGTTGCGCGAGCTCCTCGCCGATGGCGGCCGCGAAATCGACCGAGGGCGGCTCGGCGGCGGCGACGCCGGGCGAGGTGAGCTCGCGCCCGGAGAACTGGGAGATCGTGGCCTCGACCGCGGCCGCGTCGACGAGATCGTCCTGCCTCTGGAGCGCGCGCGCGATCGCGCCGGCCATGTCGCGTGCGGTCGCGAAGCGATCCTCGGGGCGCTTCTGGAGCGCGCGCACGACGATCGCATCGAGCTCGGCCGGCACGTCGCTCGCCCATACGCTCGGCGCCTCGACCTCCCCCTTGCGCGCGAGCTGCAGCACCTCGTCGCCGACGAGGCCCGAGTAGAGCTGCTTGCCGGTGAGCACCTCGTGCAGGACGATGCCGAGCGCCCAGATGTCGGTGCGGCGATCGACCTTCTCGCCGCGCGCCTGCTCGGGCGCCATGTAGGCGAATTTGCCCTTGAGGATCCCCTGCTCCTCCGAGAGCGTCTTGGCCGAGGCGATGCCGAAGTCGGCGACCTTCACCCCGCCCTCGTACGAGATGAGCACGTTCTGCGGCGAGACGTCGCGGTGGACGATCTCGAGCGGCGCGCCGTCCTCCCCCTTGCGCTCGTGCGCGCAGTGCAGGCCGCGCGCGGCCTCCATCACGATGTACGCGCCGACCCACGGCGGGATGCGCGAGCCCTTGGCGCGCGCCGAGGCGGCGAGGCGCCCGAGATCGAGCCCCTCTACGTACTCCATGCAGAGCAGGTAGCCGTCGCTGCTCTCCGCGAAGTCGAAGACCTGCACGATGTTCGGGTGGTTGAGGCGCATCGTCAGCCGCGCCTCGTCGACGAACATCTGCTTCATGCGCGCCGACTGGGTGTGGGCGGGCAGGATGCGCTTGAGGACGACGAGCTTGTGCGTCCCCTCCGCGCCGCGCGAGCGACCGAGATAGACCTCGGCCATGCCGCCCGCGCCGAGGCGACGGATGACGTCATAGCGCCCGAGCTTCGTCGGGGGGGTCGAGGAGGGGCTGCGCGAAGTCGGCAAACGCTGGCGGATCTTAGCGCGCGAGGCCCGAGGTGGGCGAGCGCGCGACGAGCGACCGGCGGCCCGGCGACCTCGCCAGCGCTGGCGCAGGTGCGTCGGGCGCACGCCGAGGGCGCCGTGGAGGCCGAACCCGAGGCGCGAATCGCCCGGGCCGCACGCCGCACGTCACGCCTCGTGCAAGCCGTCCCAGAACGCCGCGAGGTCGCGCGGCAGCGGCGAGACGACCTCGATGCGACGGCGCGGGCTCGTCGGGTCGGGCAGCGCCATGCGCGTGGCGTGCAGCGCGTGGCGCGGCAGCTCGAGGCGCGCGAGATCCCCCTCGGTGAGGGCCTGATCGGCGCTGCGCCGGAAGAGGTCGTCGGCGTCTTCGAAGGGGCCGTAGAGCTTGTCGCCCACGATCGGCGTCCCCTTGACGAACGCGAGGTGCATGCGGATCTGGTGCTGCCGCCCCGACTCGAGGTCGCACGCGACGAGCGCATAGCGACGCCCCGTCGCGGGGTGCACGCGCGCGCCGAGCACCGTGTAGCGCGTCGCCGCGGGCTGGGCCGTGGGCTCGTCGGGGGACGCGAGGCGCATCTTGAGCTTGAGCGGGTTGCTCTCGTCGAGCGCGAGCGCCTGCTCGATGCGCCCCTGCACCGGCTCGGGCACGCCCCACGTGATCGCGAGGTAGCGCTTGGCGACGCCGTGCAGCTCGCCTGCGGCGGCGTCGGCGGCGGCCAGCGTGTCGAGCACGTGGCGCTCGAGGCGCAGCTTCACGAAGCGCTCGGCGCCGGGCGTCTTCGCGAGCAGGAGCACCCCCGAGGTCTCGCGATCGATGCGGTGGCAGAGCGCGAGGAACTCGCCCGGCCGCGCCGCCTTGAGCACCGCGGTGACCGTGCGGTGGCGATAGCGGGCCGTCGGGTGCACGGGCAGGCCGGGCGGCTTGTCGATCACGATCAGCTGCTCGTCCTCGTAGAGCACCGGACAGTCGGTCGGCAGATCGGGCTCCTCCCAGGGGGCCCGGTAGAGGAGGATCACGGCGTCGGGCTGCACGCGATCGTTGCTGCGCAGGCGGCGGCCCGACGGGGCGTACGCGCCGGCCGAGACGACCTGCTGCGCGCGCGTGCGGCTCATCCGCGGGAAGGTCGCGTGCACCACGCGGTCGACGCGCCAGCGCGCCCACTCGCGTGGCACGCGGATGACCGTCAGCAGCGCCTCCGGATCGACCCCCTCCGGACGCGCGTAGCGATCGTCCTCGACACCCCGCTCACGCACCTGCGCTCGGTTAGCACGGGCCGCACCGGCGGTCGCGAACCGGCGTGCGTGCGGCTCGCACCTCGTCGTCGCATGGTGCGGGAAACACCGCCGTGGAATGATGGCGACAGTGGTGCAGGGCGCGCGCAGGTACGGCGTCGCAGTCGGGCTTCTGTGGGCGCTCGTCCCCCTCGGCGCCTGCGGCGTGAACGCATCCGGGCTCGGCGGCGACACGATCGTCGACGCGGCGGGCGACGCCGCGCTGTTCGGGGTCGACGACGGCGCGACCGACGCCGGGGGGGCGGCCGACGCGACCCCGGCGGACTCTGGGCCAAGCGAGGCGAGCTCGCCGGACGCGGGCCCCGTCGACACGGCGATGCCGGACGCCTCGGCGTGCGCGACCGCGTGCCCCCTCGGGTGCAACCAGGCGCTCGCTCGCTGCTACCGCCCACTGCCCGTCAACCTCCCGAGCGCGCCGACCGAGTCGTCGTTCGCGGCGGACGTCGCGCCCGCCGGCAGCGTCGCGATCGACGTCTCGAGCGGTGCGGTCTCGGACTTGGCGAGCGGCGCGCCGCTGAGCGGCGGCATCGGCTTCCGATACACGAGCGTCACCGAGCCCGACGGGACGAAGATCGGGCTCTTCACGGCGAAATCGCTCGTCCTCCCCGCGGGGATCTCGATTCGCTTCTACGACGGCTCGTGGTCTGAGGAGCCGACGGCCGCGATGATCGTGGTCGCGGGGGATGTCGACGTCGCCGGGACGATCGACGTGAGCGCAGCAGCGTCGAAGACGAGCCTCGGCGCCGGCGCAGGGAGCCTCGCCGGCCCCGGCGGCTGGCAAGGCGCGACGAGCTCGGGCAAGGCCGGCGGTGGTCCGACCGGTTGCGGGGGCGGCGGCGG
>JAJXTK010000495.1 GCA_021783935.1 Myxococcales bacterium
GGAGCGGGTGAACTGCGCGCTCGAGCCGTCGACCGGGAAGCCCTGCACCCAAATCTGATCGGGGTAGTACTGCCACGCCGGAACCTTGAGTCTCAACGAGTACGTGCCCAACGGGTCGCCAGGGTCGATCGTGACCTGGCCGACGTAGCTCAAGACCTCGGTGTACCCCGACGGGCTCGGCCAGAAGGAGGCCGTCTTGGTCGTCCCGCCGTTGGTCAGCGTCAACGAGCCACCCCAGCTCGACGGATCCCACCCTTGGGCCCACCGCACGTAGAGGGTCCCGGGGCGCTTCACGTCGATGGTCGTCGTGAAGATCCCGTAGAAGCCCGAGTAGCCGTAGCCGCTCGACGTCGACGCGAGGCTCACGTCGTACAACGTCGTCGGGCAGTACATCCCCTCGCCGGCCGTCGTCTCGAGCCCCTTGTTGTTCGGGACGATCAGCTCCGCCCGGCCGTCGAGGTTCACGTCGGCGACCACCGGCTCTTCCACGATCGTGCCGCTCGATCGCGGCGTGCTGTAGATGACCGTGCCGGTCGTGCCGTCGTAGATGCGCGTGTAGCACTCGTCGCCGTACACGACCTCCGCCTTGCCGTCGGCGTCGAAGTCGAAGACGGTCGAGCCGGTGCGCGCCGAGCTCTGATCCTGCGTGCGCCGGTTCCAGAGGATCCCCGCCGCGCAGTTCGCGTCGGGCCCCCCCGCCGAGCACGCGCCGGTCGCCAGGCAGTCGCAGTTCGACGCCGAGCGGTTGCAGGTGCCGGTGAAGGTCTTGCCGTTGCGCGTGACCGTGCGCGCCGAGCCGGCCGCGACGCAGTCGACGTCGAACACCGAGTAGTAAGCCCCCCCGGCCACGCCGATCTCGGGGAGCCCGTCGCCGTCGAAGTCGGCGATGTTGATCGGACCGCCGCCGCCGCCAGGGATCCGGATGTCGCCGACGTATTTCGGCGCGGGCGAGGTGCCCGACGGGAAGCCCATGATCGGCGCGCCGGTCGCGGTCATGAGCCGCAGGCGGTTGTAGCCCACCCACGCGATCTCCGGCGCCGTCCCCGGCGTGCCGAAGTCGCCGAAATCGGCGACCGCCTGCATGGTCGGGTTGTAGAAGTCGATCGGCCCGAAGGTCAGCGAGTTGCCGCTCGAGTCCGTCGCGACCGTCGGCGACTTCGAGACCCAGCCGCTCCCGGGCACGTAGGCGAAGACGCCCAGCCGGTTGATGAGCTCGATCTTCCCGTCGTTGTCGATGTCCGCGAGGATCGGGCCGCCGTCGTACTGCTCGGTCGCGTTGCCGCTGCCGAACGGCGCGGGCGGGCTCGCGATCAGCTGGCCGGCGCCGCTGATGACGTACCCCGGCGAGGCGATGATCTCCGGGTAGCCGTCGCCGTCGAGATCCTGCGCCGCGAGACCGCCGTTGCCCCAGGTCGGCACCTGAAGATACGTCCACCCGCCGCTGCCGTCGCCGGCAAAGGCGCGACCATGGATCGACGAGCCCGGCTGATGCCAGCCCGCATAGGGCAGCGCGGTGTAGGCGATCGACGCTCCGGTGCCGGTGGCGGCCACCGAATACGCCAGCACGCGCGACGGCGCGACGAGGCCGATCTTCGTCTTGTACGCGTCCAGCGCGCGATCGAGCACCACCACCTCGGGCACGCCGTCCTTGTTCAGGTCGACCAGCAGCGGCGCCTGCGCCTCGTGGAAGGACAGGGCGAAGCCGTCTGGGTCGGCCGGCAGCCCCTTGCTGTTGGGGATCACCAGCTGCGGCGTGCAGGTGGCGCCGGAGCTCGGGACGCCGGGGAAGAACTTCAGCTTGCCGCCGTTCTCGGTGGTGAGGTTGTTGTAGTCATATGGCGCGATGTTGCGGCTCGGCGACGCCACCGCGACGAAGAGCGGGCTCGAGCTGAACGTCGGATCGAACTGCCCGACGCTCACCGAGCCGTAGTACTCGTTGTAGGAGTCCGCGTCGTTGGTCGTGCAGTCGACCTTGGGCGTGAGGCCGCCGTACGTGGTCGCCGGCTGGGCGCACAGGCCGCTGAACGCGCCCGACGTCCAGCTCGTGCAAGTTCCGGTCGTCGAGCCCGCGGGGATGTTGCAGTACTGGTCGAGCTGACAGTCGGTGTTCTTGGTGCAGCCGCCGTTGAAGTTGATCTTGCTGCCGAAGGAGCTGCCGGCGATCGCGTCGGCGTTGTAGCCGCCGTCGACGCCCGGCGTGATGGGGATGGTGACGCCGCCGCCGTCCGCGTCGGCGTAGACGAGCCCGTCGAGCGGCAGGCCACCGTCGGTCGTGTCGATGAAGGTGTTGCAGTACGGATCGCAGGGGTTCGTCGCGCAGTTGGTCGGCGCGCCGAGCCCCTTGACCGACAGGCTCGGGTCGGTCGGATCGGCGCTGCTCTCTGCCGGCTCGGGCACCGACTTGGTCGTGATGGGCCCCTTCTCGCCGCACTCGCCCCACACGCCGCCGTGACAGACCTGCGCCCCCTCGAGGCAGTCGACCACGCCGTCGTGCGTGCGCAGCACGATGCCGCACGAACGCGAATCGCCGTCGGTGCACGGCCCGTTGCCATTGCTCGCCCACGGCCAATTGGGGTTTCCGCCCGCCGTGTCGCCGTGCTGGGAGTCGCCGCCGCACCCGCCGAGGACGGGCACGACGACGAGCGCGAGGGCCAGCGCTCGGAGCGAATGCAAGCGGTCGATTCGCGTCCGCATCTCACCCTCCCAAGTAAGCGGCCGTACCATCGAACTCCACTCGCCACGCGTCTTGCGTCCCCACCGCGTCGGTCGGCGCCCCGAGCAGCTGCTGGATGGTCTGGCCGTTGAGCTGCTTGTTGGCCTCGGAGACCGGGATCTTCACGACGAGGCTCACGCCGCCGAGATCCTTGCAGTCGGCGGAGAGCGTCCCCGCGAGCCCGATTTGGGCGATGGCCAGCGTCGACGGCGAGGTCGTCGAACCGTAGACGATCGCGAAGCCGGTCTGGGTCGAGCCTCCGAGCGCGCGCGTCGTCGCGTCGACGGAGACCGGGAAGGTCGAAGCCGGGCCCTGCGTGCCCGGCGGGCTCTTGCCGTCGGAGTTGCCGATCGTGGCGTTGACCGACTGCGGGGTCGACGTGAGCCCGCTCAGCTTCAGCACCAGCCAGCCGCCGCTGACCCGGCTCGCTTCGGCGTTCCATGCGTCCTTGAAGGCCTGCGGCAGCGACGGGGAGGGGGTGACCCCAGCGAGCGAGAGCGTGTGCGTGTCGGTGCTGCAGAACGTGAGCGGGCTGACGTTCGGCCCCTTCGGCCCGACCGGACCGTCGACGATGGCGATGTCGGGCACCGGGCCGAAGTCCGGCTGCGTCGGCGCATCGGTCGCGGTCGAGTCGTTTTGGCCCGAGGCGTCCGACGCGCCGTCGCCGACGACGTCGGTGTCGCCGGTGGGGAGGCTCGAGTCATCGGTGACGTTGCCTGTGTCATCCGCGGGCGTGACGGAGGCGGGGAGCGGGTGGCCGGTCTTGCTGCATCCACCCACAATCCCCGACAGCGCGAGGGCAAGCGCGCCAGTGAGCGCCGTCACTTCCGCGTCAAAGCGACTTCTCATTCGCCCGCTCCTGGCTCTGGGACAAACGCCCCATCCAAGCAAGTCGTACGCCATGCGCGATGTCCGCCGCCCCGCGTGTGCGCTGGCCTTTGCGCTCTCAAGGTACCCTCGCAATCAGTGCGGAGTCGGAAAATTGTTTCCGGGCCACTCGCCCACCCCCACGCACTCCACCACCTCCGGCGGCTCCGCGTGGCGCTCGCGCATGGGGTGCCCCTAGCAGGCCGTTGAGTTTCTCCGGAGCTGCCCGATCCTCTCCCGCGTCAACCCGAAACTCGCCGCGCGATCGACACGGCCTGCTGGCTGTCACAGGTCCCGCAGGCCGTATCTCAACGGCCTGCTAGCGGCTCGCCTCCTCTGCGCGGCAACGCAGTCCTCGAGCGAGACGGATTGCGCGGCGTCGGCCCTCGTCCCGACGATTGCGCCTCCCATCAGCTCGGAGGCGCGTGCGCAGCCTCGAGCTCGACCCCCTCGTACACGGCGTCGAGCGCGAGCCGCACCCCGACGCTCCCGAGGTCGACCTGCGCGCCCTCGCCGTACACGCGCAGCTCCCAGACCTCGCCGCGGCGGGTGAAGACCTCGACTCGGGGATGGGTCGTCGAGACGAGCACGTACTCGGCGAGCGAGGCGATCGTGCGGTAGTGCGCGAACTTCTCGCCGCGGTCGTAGGCCTCGGTCGAGGGCGAGAGCACCTCGATCACCACGCGCGGGTTCAGCAGCGTGGTGCGCGCGTCGCCCTCTAGCTCGGGCTTGCCGCACACGATGGACGCGTCCGGATAGGTATAGAGCCCCGTGAGCATCGCTTTGACGCGGAGGTTCGAGTCGTACGCGCGACACGGGGAGCCCCTGAGCGCCGCACGAAGCTCGCCGCCCATGGCGAGGATGAGCTCGCTGCGGGCGGTCGTCCCGCCGCTCATCGCGTGAGTCTGCCCGTCGAGGAACTCGTGCTTCTCGGGTGCACGCTCTTCGAGGGCGAGGTACTCGTCGACCGTCAGCAGCCGAACCGCCGCGTCGCCTGGGGCCATGCGCCGAGGATACCGTGCTGCCAGCTCGTCGCCACGCGCCCCGCGTCGGCCGCCCACCCCGCGCGCGACGCCCAGCGCCGCGCTCGATCGCCGCGCGCCCGGCGCGCTCGCCTCGACGTGCTACGAACCGGCGCGGCATGCCGATCAAGCTCCTCGCGCTCGACGTCGACGGCACGCTCCTGCGGAGCGATGGCGCGATCGATCCGCGCGACGAGGCGGCCATCGCGCGCGCGCGCGCGGCGGGCATCACGGTGACGCTCTCGACCGGCAGGCTCGCGAGCGGCTCGCTCGCGATCGCGCGCCGGCTCGGCATCCGCGTGCCGTTGGTGTGCGCCGACGGCGCGACGATCGTCGAGCCGCGCGACGGCGCCGTGCTCGAGAGCCGCACCATCGACGTCGCGGTCGCCGAGGCGATCGTCCGCCGCCTCGAGGAGCACGG
>JAJXTK010000496.1 GCA_021783935.1 Myxococcales bacterium
CTCGGTCGGGCCCTCTTGCCCCGAGGCGGAGAGCGGGCGCGCCGGCACACGTGCCACGTGCGGCCCGCCGACGGCCGCGACGAGCGCGTCGGCGATGGCGCGCGCGCTCTGGAAGCGCTGCGCCGGATCGCGCGCGCACGCGCTCGCGAACCACGCGTCGATGGCGGGCGAAAGGCTCGGGTTCGCCGTCGACGGGCGGGGGATCGCGCCCGAGTGGATCTGGATCACCAAGCCGCCCATCGTGTCGGCGTCGAACGGGCGCGCGCCCGTCATCGCGTAGTAGGCCACCACGCCGAGCGACCAGAGATCGGTGCGGTAGTCGATCGCCTTCGAGCCCGCGACCTGCTCGGGAGACATGTAATACGGAGTGCCGAGCATCGCGCCCGTGGCCGTGCCCCCGAGCTGCTCGACGCTCGACATCTTCGCGATGCCGAAGTCGAGCACCTTGACGAAGGCCTCCTCTTCGCCGGTGTCGCAGAGGAAGATGTTCTCGGGCTTGATGTCGCGGTGGACGATGCGCTTGTCGTGCGCGCGGCCGAGCGCGCGGGCGACCTGCACGACGACCCCCGCGACCGCGCCGGGCGTCATCGCGCGCTCGCGCTCGACGCGCGCGGCGAGATCGTGCCCCTCGAGCAGCTCCATCGCGATGTACGGCAAGCCGTTGAGCGCGACGCCGTGGTCGAAGACCTGCACGACGTGGGGGCTGCGCACCTCGGCCGCCGCGGCGGCCTCGCGCTCGAAGCGGGCGATCACGTCGGGGTTCTGCGCGTGCTCGCCCGTGATGAACTTGACGACGACGTCGTTCTTGAGCCCGTGGTGGCGCGCGACCCAGACGGTGCCCATGCCGCCGGAGCCGAGCTTGCGGAGCAGCTCGAGCGACGGGGTGACGCGTTGACCGGGCAGCAGGTCCATGGGCGCCTCGCGCCGAGAGCGTAGGACAAAACGGCTATCGCGTCACGCCGAGCGCCGTTGTCCGGATCCACCGAGCAGCGCCGCCACGTCGGCCACGACGATCGCGCTTCGATGCCAGGCCTGGAGCACGCGCGCGTCGAGGACCTCGAGGACGGCGCGGGCGAAGCGTGAGGACGAGGTGATAGCCAAAGAGGCGATCGAGGAAGTCGGCGTCTCGATAGCCCTGGCACTCGACGTGGAGCAGCGTGGGGTCTCCGGCGCGCGCGGCGTGCCGCGCGAACGGGCCCGAATTCATGGGAATCGCGAGCTCACGGGGCGGCGGCGCCGGCGGGGAGCCGCGAACGATGCCGGAGCCGGCGCCGAGAGCGACGCCGAGGCCGATCCCGTACCCGCGTCACGTTCGGCCGGACGCGCAGTCGCTGCCGAGGCGCTCACAGCGCCGTGGGCGAGACCACCGCGACCCGAATGTCGCCGCATCGAAGGAGCGCGGCGTCGCCGGTGACGAACCCATCGGCGCCGGCCTCGATCGCGCTCGCGAGGTGCAGCGCGTCGGGCGTCTTGAATCCGTGCCGTGCTCGAAGCTCCGTCGCCCTGTCGATCACAGCGGCGCTGATCTCCACCACCTCGATGCGTGCGCGAGTGAAGAGCGCGTCGTACCTCGCCAGCAGAGCGTCATCGCCGAGGCGGCGCGGCTTCACGCGGCACTCGAGCCGCGACAGCTGCGAGGTGAGCAGCCGGCCCTCCTGCGCGCGCTCGGCGTCCGCGATGCGCCGGGCGACGGCCTCCCGGGCAGCGACGGCTCCCTCGACGAGATAGATGATGGCCGAGGTATCGAGGTAGGGGGAAATCACCGGTCAACCCACGAGTCGCGCTCCTCGGCGATCTGACGGTCGATGTCGTCCTTCGACCGCGTGCCCGGAGGCAGGGAGCGTAGGAACGTGAAGACGTCCTCGACCCCGACGCTGTCGAGGCGCTCGACGGGGCGGACGACGACCACCACCTCGCCATCCGGCTGATCCACCGCCTCGGCGAGCTCGATGCGCCGCCCGCGAAGGCGACCCCGCACGACCACTCTGCGCTCCATGCAGGAAACATAGCTCGTTCGAGGCACGTAGCACTCCCGCCCCAGATTCCTCGACGACTGCCCCCACCCCAGCCCTCCCCCGGCGGTGCGGGGGAGGGAGATTCGTCGGAGTTTCTTGGGCTCTGCACCCGCCCCCCGCGCCGCGGGGGAAGGGGGCGGGGATGGGGGCTGTTCAGGCCAGGACGAGCGCCAAGACCACGCGGTCGAACATCTCGTCGAGCGACGACGCACCGAGCTGGGGAGCCGCCGCCGTCACCGAGATCGCCCCCGCCCCCGCGTCACGTTCGTTGACGCCCCTGGCCGTCGCTTCGACCCTATCCGCATGCACCGAGCCCCATCGTCGGCCGTCCGTGCGCGCCGAATCCTGCTCGTCGCCGCGCTGGCCCTGCCGGCGCTCGCCGGCCCAGTGCGCGCGGCCGAGCCGTCGGTGGCCGATCGCGCGTCGGCCAAGGACTTCCTGCGCGAAGGAAAGGACCTTCGAGACGCGGGCGATCACCTCGGCGCGCGCAAGAAGTTCGAGGCTGCCTACGCGCTGGTGCCGACGCCGATCACGGGCTACCTGCTCGCGCGCGAGCAGGTCGCGACGGGGCAGCTGCTCGAGGCGCGCGAGGTGCTGGACGCGATCGATCGCATGCCCGTGAAGTCGACCGAGACCGTCGACGGGCGCCAAGCGCGCGCGGACGCCGCGTCGCTGCTCTCGGAGGTGCTGCCCAAGATCCCGGTGATCGAGGTGCGCCTGAAGGGGCTCGGCGCCGGCGCCTCGGCGAGCGTGCAGGTCGACGGCGAGCTCGTGCCGCTGGTGGCCGCGCAGCAAGGGGTGCGCGTGAACCCGGGCAAGCACGTGGTGACCGCGAAGGTCGACGCGCTCGAGCGCACGCAGACGATCGAGGCCAAGGAGGGGCAGCGCGCGATCGCCGAGCTCGATGTGACCGTCGTCGTCGCGCCGCCCGCCAAGCCCGCGGAGCCGCCCAAGCCGCCCCAGCCCACCGTCACGCCCCCGAGGCCCGAACCGGTGAAGGCCGCGCCGGCCCCCGCCGCCCCCATCGCGGACGCGGGCGGCGGCGCGACGAAGTGGATCGGCATCGCGGGGCTCGGCGTCGGCGTCGTCACGATGGGCGTCAGCGGCCTGATGGGTCTGTCGGCCAAATCCACCTACAACGACGCGACGAGCCAGCACTGCCCCACCGGCCCGTGCGATCCGCAAGGGCTGCAGGGGATCTCCGACGCGCGAAGCCGCGCGGGCGCCGCGACCATCGTGCTCGGGGTCGGCGCCGCGATCGCGGTCGGCGGCGCGGTGCTGTGGCTGACGGCGCCGTCGGGCGGCGAGGCGAAGACGGGCGTCACGAGCGTGGGTGTCGGCGCGGGCGGGCTCGTGGTCGGCGGGAGGTTCTAGCGATGCGGCGCGCGCGATGGATCCTGGGCGTTCTCGCGACGGCGAGCAGCGGGTGCGTGGCGGTGCTGGGGCTCGACGAGCGGCCGGCGATCGAGGGGGACGCGGCGAGCGACGGTTCCGCGGGGGAGACATCCGCGGACTCGGCATCGGACTCGGCATCGGAAGCGGATTCGGCTACGGATTCGGCATCGGCGCCGGATTCGGTGCCGGATACGGAAGCGGATACGGCATCGGCATCGGACACCGCCGACGCCGATCCGTGCGCGGCCGTCACCTGCAACATGCCCCCCGCGGCGAGCTGCTCCGACGCCTCGACGCGCGTGACCTACGCCGCGACCGGCACCTGCTCGGGCGGTGCGTGCAGCTACGTGTCGACGACGACGGCGTGCAGCTTTGGTTGCAGCGCGGGGGCGTGCCAGCCGGATCCCTGCTCGGGCGTCAGCTGCACGACGCCACCGCCGCCGCAGTGCACGACGTCGAGCTCGCTGCGCACGTACGCGAGCGCGGGCACGTGTTCGTCCGGGAGCTGCACGTACGCGCCGACCGACACGACGTGCGCGTACGGCTGCGCGTCGGGCGCGTGCAAGCCGGATCCGTGCGCGGGCATGACGTGCACCACGCCGCCCGTCTCGACGTGCTCGGGCAACTCACTGGTGACGTACGCCTCGACCGGCACGTGCGCGGCCGGAACGTGCAGCTACCCGTCGACGACGACGACGTGCGGGACGGGCACAACCTGCGCGAGCGGCTCGTGCGTGTCGGCCACCACGCCGCCCTCGTGCGTCGGCACCGCGGCCGGTCAGAACAACTGCGGCTCGGCGTCGACCGACAGCTGCTGCGCGAGCCCGCTGGTGACGGGCGTCACGACCGCGAGCTACTACCGTAGTTACGACGGCGTCTCGGGCACGAGCTGCAATGGCGCCGACTGCAACAGCAAGTCGTATCCGGCTCTGGTGAGCGACTTCCGTCTTGACAAGTACGAGATCACGGTCGGTCGCTTTCGCAAGTACGTGGCGGCGGTGGAGGCGGGCACGGTGCCGAGCGCGGGCTCGGGCAAGCACACGCACCTCAATAGCGGAAACGGGCTCTCGGACGGCAGCGGCGGCTACGAGCCTGGGTGGGACACGAGCTGGAACACGCCGACGAACTTCCCGACGTCCTCGACGACGTGGGACACGAACCTGAACTGCTACTCCGGCTACTCCACATGGTCCGCCGGCAACGACAACCGCCCGATCAACTGCATCGACTGGTACGACGCGGCTGCGTTCTGCATCTGGGATGGCGGGTTCTTGCCGAGCGAGGCGGAGTGGAACTACGCGGCCTCGGGGGGCACCGACCAGCGGGTGTATCCGTGGGGCTCGACGGCGCCGGGGGCCAACGCGAACCTCGCCGTCTATGGCTGTTACTACAACGGCACTGGCAGTTGTAGCGGAGTCACGAACATTGCTAACGTCGGCATGGTGCCTGCCGGCAATGGCAAGTACGGCCAATCGGATCTCGCCGGCAATGTCTGGGAGTGGAACTTGGATTGGTGGAACAGCCCGTACTCGATAGCGACATGTACGAATTGCTCCTACCCTGTATCCGGCTCCTTCCGGGTGATCCGCGGCGGCTCGTTCAACTTCGGC
>JAJXTK010000497.1 GCA_021783935.1 Myxococcales bacterium
CGTGGCCTCGGCGCCGCCATCGCCGAGCGCCTGGCGGCCGAGGGCGCCGCGGCCGCGCTCGTCGCGCGGAGCCTCGACGCCTCGCCGACCGCCCTGCCGGGCACGCTGCGCGAGGTCGCGGCCCGCATCGAGCTGCGCGGCGGCCGCGCCGTCGCCATCCAGGCGGACGTGTCCAGCGCCGACGACCGCGCTCGCGCCGTACGAGAGTGCGAGCGGGCGCTCGGGGCCATCGACATCCTGGTGCACGACGCGGCGTACGCGCCGCACGGGCCGCTCCTCGAGCTCACCGACGACGACTTCGAGCGCACCTTCACGACGAACGTCCTGGCGGCCCTCGACCTCTCGCGGCGCGTGGCGCCCGCGATGTGCGCGCGGCGGCGCGGCTGGATCGTCCACGTCGTCTCGGCGACGGTCGAGCACCCAGAGGGGCCGCCGTTCCCGGCATGGCAAGCGAACGGCGGGCATCACCTCTACGCGGCGAGCAAGGCCGCGCTGGCGCGCCTGACGACGGGCCTCGCGGCAGAGCTCTTCGGGTACGGCATCGCGGTCAACGCCCTGTCGCCCACGCGGGCGGTCGTCACGCCCGGGCTGTTGCGCCTCGACCCCGAGGCTCGGCCCGACGATCCGCGCTTCGAGCCCATCGAGGCGATGGCGGAGGCGGCGCTCGCCCTCGCCTCCTGCGACCCGCGCGCGCTGACCGGCCGCGTCGCCTTCACGCTCGCGCTGCTGGCGGAGCTGGGACGACCCGCGCGCGGGCTCGATGGCGAGGGTGCGATGCCGCTTGCGCCGGCGGGGCGCGACGGGCGCTGAGGGTTCGCGCCGGTCTCGCGCGCGTGGTTCCGAGACGTGGCTCGACCCGCCCCGCCGCGCCCCCGAACGCCCTCAACCGCGCCGCCGCCGCGCCATCATCGCGATCGCGCCCGCCGCGATCGCCCACCAGCCCGCGACCCCGGCGGTGCTCCCCACGACGTCGCAGCCGCACGCGCTCGCCGCCGGGGCGGCCGCCGGCGCCGCGCCGCTCGTCGCGCCGTCGGAGCTCGCGCTCGCGTCGCCGCCGAGCCCTCCAGCGTCGCCGAGGTTCACCCCCGCGTCGGCCGCGCCGCTGAGCACGCACGCGCCCGCCGTGCAGGTCGAGCCGTCCGGGCACTTCGCCCCGGCGCAGTCGTCGACGCACGAGCCCGACGCGCAGTGCGTCCCCTTCGCGCAGCTCGTCGTGCAGCTCGGGTCGACGCAGTCGCCCGAGGGCGCGTCGCACTTGAGCCCGCTGCCGCAGCTGACCCCGCTGCACGAGGCGCAGCCGTCGAAGCAGATCCCCTCGCGACAGACCTGCCCCGCGCTGCACTTCACGGAGGCGCACAGGTCGACGCACGCGTCGCCGACGCAGCGCGTACCGTACGGGCAGACCACGCCGTCGCACGGGGTCACGCAGCTGCCGTTGCGGCAGACCTGCGCGCTCGGGCACGTCTTGTTCAGGCACGTCGGGTCGACGCACAGGCCGCTGTTCGAGTCGCAGACCTTGCCCGGATCGCACTGGAACTCGCCGGTGCTGCACGGGGGCACGCACCGGCCGTTCACGCACTGATCACCCGCCGTCGGGCAGGTGGCGCCGTCGTCGACCTTGCCGTTGCAGTCGTCGTCGAGGCCGTTGCAGGCCTCCGCCTTCGGCGCGAACACCCCCGTGCAGCTCACCGCGCCGGCGGAGCACTGGGTGACGCCGAGCGCGCAGATGCCGGGCTTGCCCGTGTCGCACTGCTGGCCGCCGCCGCTGCACTGCACGCCGTCGACGCTGGTCACGAGGTCGGTGAACTCGTCGTCGTTGCCGCCGAAGATGTCCTCCCAAGCGAAGTAGAACTTCGTCTTGGAGAGGTGGCTGTTGTACGTGAGCAGGTGGATCGTCGAGCCCGCCCCCGCCGTGTCGGGATTGAAAGTCTTCTGCGAGTAGTAGACGTACCCCTCGCCGCTCGCGAGCCGCGCGAGGCTCGGGCAACAGTTGCCGCTGGCGCACTGGGTCTTGGTCGTGTGCGACTCGGGCGTGAGCAGGAAGAAGCCGATGTCCCCCCCCTTGTAAGAAGGCTCGCTCGACAGATCGAGGACGACCGCCTTGCCCGCGCCGTCGGCGCAGCCGAACATCGGGTGCAGATCGCTCGCCGCGGGGACGCTGCCGGTGACGTTGTACCAGCCGAAGATGTTCTGGAACTGCGCGGTGCCTCGCGAGAGGATCGTGAAGGTCAGCGCGCACGTCGGCCGGAACGTCTCGGGCGTCGTCGCGGCCTCCGCCTGCACGTCGAGCCCCTGGTAGTTCGAGGGGATGCACGAGTTGTCGTTGTAGTCGTGCCAGAGCCGCCCCTCGCACGTGCCGTTGGTCCCCTGATCGCAGGTGGTCGGACCACCTCCCGGACACGGCGCGCCGACGTTGCAGACCCCCGCCGTGGTGCACGCGCACGCGAAGATCGCCTCGAGGCCGCCGGGGCTGCCGCTCGCGCAGTAGACCTTCGGGGTCGGCACGACGGTGCCGTTCGGCTGCGAGACCGTGGCCGACGCGAGGGCGGCGGCCGTGAGCGAAAGGGCGAACGTGGCGAACGCGACGGCGCGGCGCATGGGGACCCCCGGGCTCGGGCGACGCGTAGGGCCGCCGGGCAAAATCGCCGTAGCACTTCTGCCAAAAAGCGACACTCCCTCCTGAGTTACGCCGTCCCGGTTGCGTGCTTTCGGCGAGAAACGTCCGGCTCGACACGGGGGTCGGGCATGTCATAGGTCCGGCGCGATGACGGCCGGCCGCGCGTTCGAAGAGTCCGTCGATCGGCTGCCACGCGGCGCGCGCGTGCTGGTCGGCATGAGCGGCGGCGTCGACTCCTCGGTCGCCGCGGCGCTCTTGCGCGAGCGGGGCCTCGAGGTGATCGGCGTCTCGTTGCACCTGTGGGAGCCGCCGTCGGGCTCGCCCGAGCCCTCGCGCTGCTGCGCGCCGGAGGATCTCGACGACGCGCGCGCCTCGGCCGACGCCCTCGGAATCCCCTTCTTCGTCTTCGATCACCAACGCGCGTTCGACCGCGCGGTGGTCACGCCCTTCGTCGACGGCTACCTCGCCGGGACGACCCCCTCGCCGTGCGTCGCCTGCAACCGCGAGGTGAAGATCGCCGCCCTCGCGCGCCTCTGCGACCAGCTCGGCGCCGCGGCGTTCGCGACGGGGCACTACGCGCGCGCCGGCGTCGTTCGCGAGCCTGAGGGGGCACGCCCGGCGCTCTTGCGCGGCGTCGATCGCGGCAAGGACCAGAGCTACTTCCTGCACGGCATCGGCGCGCGGGCGCTCTCTCGCCTGGTCACGCCGCTCGGCGCGCTCGACAAGCCGCGCGTGCGGCGAGAAGCCGAGCGGCTCGGGCTGCCCAACGCCCAAAAGCCCGACAGCGAGGATCTCTGCTTCGCGGCGGGCGACCACGCGGCCTTCGTCGAGTCGCGCGCCGAGGGGCGCGTGCGCCCGGGGGCGATCGTCGACGAGCTGGGGCGCGAGGTCGGGCGGCACCGCGGGGTGCACGGCTTCACGATCGGCCAACGAAAGGGGCTCGGCGTCGCGATCGGCAGGCCGGCCTACGTCGCCGCGATCGACGCCGAGACGGCCACCGTGCGGCTCGCGAGCGGCGGCGCGCTCGAGGCGACGGGGGCGATCGTGCGCGACTTCGAGTGGCTCGCCCCGCCGCCGGCCGAGGACCACGACGTGCTCGCGCGCGTGCGCTACCGCCACGACGGCGCGAGCGCGCGCGTGTCGAGGATCGACGCGCAGGGGCGGCGCGTGCTCGTGCGCTTCGCCGAGCTCGCGCGCGCGGTGACGCCGGGGCAGGTGTGCGTGATCTACGACGGCGACGAGGTGATCGGCGGCGGCGTCATCGAGCGCGCCGCCGAGGGGCCGCTTTCGCGATAGGCTCCTGTGCCGCTTGTCCGAGGCGCCGACGACCCAGCGCGACCCCTTCGAGGAGCCAGCCTTCCTCGAGCGGCTGCGCGCGCGCGACGAGCGGGCCTTCGACGCGCTGGTGCGAGCCTACGAACGGCGCGTGCTCGCGCTGGTCGCGCGCATGCTCGGCAACGCGGCCGAGGCGCAGGACGTCACCCAGGAGGTGTTCGTCCAGGTCTTCCGCGCCATCGATCAGTTCCGCGGCGAGTCGCGCCTGTCGACCTGGATCTTCCGCATCGCCGTCAACCTGTCGAAGAACCGCGCGCTCTACCTCTCGCGCCGGCACGCGGGCCAAGGCGACGCCAACGACGACGCGCAAGAGCTCGGCGAGCGCGTGCCGCTGGGCGCCGCGGCCAAGGGCACCGCCGCGGTGGTCGCGCGCCCCGATCAGCTGGTCGAGGGGATGCAGGTCGAGCGCATCGTGCAGGCGGCGATCGCCGAGCTCGAGCCCTCCTTCCGCGAGTGCCTCTTGCTCCGCGAGGTCGAGGACATGAGCTACGACGACATCGCCGAGATCACGGGGCTGCCCGCGGGCACCGTGAAGTCGCGCATCCACCGAGCCCGCGCGCAGGTGCGCCTCTTCGTCGAGGCCGCGCTCGGCGAGGAGGTCGGCGGCAAGGTCGCGCTCTCGAAGGAACCGAAGAAGGACGACAAGAAGCCGCCCGCGCGCCGCCCGAAGCGCGAAGACGAGGAGGATGGCGGATGACCGAGCCCGCGACCACGGAGCTGCCCCACGAGGAGGCGGTGGGGCTGCTCGACGCGCTCCACGACGGTGAGCTCGACGAGCTCGAGGCCGCGCGCGTGCGCGCCCACCTCGCGTCCTGCGAGCGGTGCCGCAAGCTCGAGGCGCTGCTCGGGGGCGGGCTGCGCGAGGCCGTCTCGAGCCTGCCCGCAGACACGCAGGCCGAGCAGGTGCTGCCCGGGGTGCAGCGCAAGATCCGGCTGCGATCGCGTGGCCGCTTCTACGGCGAGCGCACCCAGGGGCCGAGCCCATGGCCGCTCTTGCTCGGGAGCGTCATCGTGCTCGGGATCCTGATCGCGTCGTACTTCGTGATCGGGCAGG
>JAJXTK010000017.1 GCA_021783935.1 Myxococcales bacterium
GGTGCTCTTGCTGCACGGCATCCTGGGCACCGGCGCGAACTGGCGGTCGATCGCCAAGCGCCTCATCGAGATCGATCCGACGCTCGGCGCCGTGCTCGTCGATCTGCGCATGCACGGCGGCTCCCAGGCGGAGGTCGCGCCGCACACGGTCGAGGCCGCGGCGCGCGACCTCGGCTGCCTCGAGCCGCACCTGCCGGGGCCGGTGACCGCGGTCGTCGGACACTCCTTCGGCGGCAAGGTCGCCCTCGCGTACGCCCTCGAGCGCGCCGAGCAGGGGAACGATCTGTCGCGCGCGTGGATCATCGACGCGCCCCCCGGCTCGCGCCCCGACGGGCGCGGCTCCGAGAGCACCGTCGCCGTCATCGAGCTGCTCGCGACGTTGGGGCCGACCTTCGCGAGCCGAAAGGCCTTCGTCGAGCAGATCAAGGCCGCGGGCCACCCCGACGCCCTCGCGCAGTGGCTCGCGATGAACCTCGAGCGCAAGGGAGACATGGTCTCGCTGAAGCTCGACCTTCGCGCGATCCGCGAGCTGATCGCCGACTACTTCGTGCGCGATCTATGGCCGGCCGTGGAGTCCCCGCCGGGCTCGACGCGCATCGGGTTCATCATCGGCGGCGCCTCGCGCGTCTTCTCCGAGGCCGACAGGGAGCGCCTCGCCGCCGCCGCCGAGGCCTCCCCGGATCGCGTCGAGGTCCACGTCGTGCCGAACGCCGGGCACTGGGTGCACGTCGATGCCCCCGACGAGCTCTGCGCGATCCTCGAAGGAACGCTCTGAGCGTCACGCGAACAGGGCGTCGTCGAACGCCGCGTCGTCTTGCCCCTGCGCGACGTCATCGATCGCGGGCGGCAGCCAATAGAGCTGCCCTAGCGCCTCGACGATCGCCTCGGGGTCCTCGAGGATCGCCTCGGACATCGCGGTGACGACGCACGCCTCGCCGAGCAGCTCCATGCGCGCGAGGTGCATGCGACCGCAGTGCATCGTGCGCGCGGCGCCGGTCGGCTCGCGCCCGAGCACCAGCTGCGCGAAGGCGGCGAGCGCGCGGCTGCTCTCGGCGTCACCGCACGCCGCGAGCACGCGCCCGTCGATCGTGCTCACGGCGAGCACCGCGAGGCCATGCCGCGCATGGATCACGGCGAGCTGGAGCGCGAGGTCGACGGCGCCGTCGAGCGCCCTCGGCGCGACGGAGGTGCGACGCGAAGGGGCGAGCGGCGGTCGGCTCTCGCGCGGACGACGGGACGTTGCGACGGCGGCCATGCCCAGCGCGTACCGGGGCCCGCCGCGTCGGGGCAACTTCGCGGAAGGGCGCTCAGCTCCCCTTGTACGCGTGCTCGATCGCGTCGGGCTCGTTGCCCACATACCAAGAGAGCGACGGCCAGCGCACCACGCTCGTCAGCGGGATCGCGTTCGAGCCCGAAGCCTTGCGCGCGAGGTCGTAGCGCGCCGACTCGCGATCGACGTCGACGAGATCGAAGGGGACGCCGCGTTCGCGCAACGTCGCTTCGAGCGCGTTGCAGGCCGAGCACCAGGCGGCGCCGTAGACAGTCACCGCGGCCTGCCCGTCGTCGCGCACCGCGTGCGAGCGCGACGCGTCGCCACCGCGAGCGTTGCCGGCGGCCGGCGGGAGGGTCACGAGAGCGAGGGCAGCGAGGACGAGCAGCGTTCGTTGGCGTCGGCGCACCGGCCGCAGCGTAGCAGGCGTGGCCGACGCGCCCGCAAGGCTGCGCGAGATCGGTGCGACGAGGCCGCACCCAGGCGCACTCTCGCTCTATAGTGATCGCGATGCTCACCCTCGCAGGCAGGAGCTTCGTCGTGGCCGGCGGCGCCGGGGGGGTCGGCGAAGGGGTCGTTCGAGCGCTGCTGCGCGCAGGCGCCCGCGTGATCGTTCCGTCGCGCGAACGGGCGCGCCTCGACGCGCTGCGCGCGCTGCTGGGCCGAGACGCCGACGGGCTCCACACGGTCGAGGCCGACGTCGGCGACTTCTCCAGCTGCGCGCGCCTGCGCGATGAGGCCCTGCGCGCGCACGGCACGATCGCGGGGGCCGTCTCGGCGATCGGCGGCTGGTGGCAAGGGGCGCGGCTCACGCGGGTGTCGTCCGAGGACTGGGAGCGGGTGTTGCGCAACAACCTCCACGCGCCCTGGGTCTTCGCGCGCACCTTCCTCGAGCCGCTGCACGCGACCGAGGGGGCGACGTACACGCTCCTGAGCGGCACGGCCGCCCTCGAGCCGGTGGTCGACGCGGGGCCGTCGTCCATCGCGGGCGCCGCCACGCTGATGATGGCGCGCGCGCTCGCGGCCGAAGCGAAGGGGACGCACCTGCGCGTGAACACGCTCGTCCTCGGCCCCGTGCGCACCCGCAACACGCGCGGTCCCGGCATGCCCGAGTGGCTCACGGCCGACGAGGTCGGCGCCTACGTCGCGCACCTCGTCTCCGACCAAGGGCGCATGGTGAGCGGCGCCGTCGTCCACATGGTCGATCGCCCCGCGCCGGTGCGCCCATGAGGGGGGCCGCGCGCTCCGTCGACCGCGTGCTCGGCGCGATCCAGGACGAAGAGGCGCGCGGCGTCGGGGTGCGACGCCCATTTCCGACGCCGACCCTCGAGCATATCGATCCGTTCCTCCAGATCGATCACGTCGGGCCGGTCGACTGGGAGCCAGGCGAGGCGAGCTGGGGCCCCGAGCTGCCGCTGCGCGGCTTCGCGACCGCCACGCTGGTGCTCGACGGCGACGTCGACCTGAGCGACTCGACGGGGCGTCGCGAGCACCTCGGCGCGGGCGACCTCGCGTGGCGCGACGCCGGCACCGGCGTGGTCGCGCGCGAGCTGCCGAGCAAGCGCCTGCGCGCGCGCGGCGGCCGGCTGCACCTGCTGCGCGTCTGGGTGAACCTCCCAAGCGCCGACAAGGGGCACGCCCCCGAGCTGCGCGTGCTCGCGCGCGATCGCATCCCGCGCGTCGCCTTCGCCCCGCACGTCTCGGCGTCGGTGCTCGCCGGCGAGCTCTCGGGGGTGCGCGCGCCATTCCCTGTCCGCGCGGGCGTGCGCGTCCTCTTGGTCGAGCTGATCGCGCAAGGAGGGCTCGAAATCGCGGCGCCCGCGACGCGCCAAGTGGTCGTGTACGTGGTCGAGGGCACCGCGCGGGTCGGGCGCGAGCGCGACGCGATCCACGCGGGCCAAGCGGTAGTGCTCGCCCGCGACGGCGACCGCGTGCCGCTCGAGGTCGACGGGGCCGGCGCGCCTTGCAGGCTGCTGTTGCTGGAGGGCTCGCCGATCGGGCAGCCGGTCGCGCGCTTCGGCCCGTTCGTCGCGGGGACGATGGACGAGGTGCAGCGCGCGACGAACGACTACCGCGCGGGGCAATTCGGCAAGCCTTGAACGCCGCCGCTCCGATCGATTGTTGCGCCGGCGACAACGCGCGGTTGCCGGACCACGCGTGGCCCGGGCCCACGCGAGGACCTACTTTGCACGCGTGAACCGCCGCGCCGCGATCGCCACGGTCCTCGGCGCGGCCAGCGCCGCGCTCGCGGGCTGCCGGAGCGCGCGCGAGGCAGGGCCGAGCCGGAGGAGCACCCGTATGTCCAGCGCAACCAACGACACGACGATGCCCAGCGTCTTCTTGGCGCACGGGTCGCCGCTGCTACTCGACGACGAGGTGTGGGTCTCGGAGCTCGCGCGCTGGGCCCACGCGATGCCGAAGCCGAAGGCGATCTTGGTGCTCTCCGCGCACTGGATCGAGGCGCCGATCGCCGTCGGCGCGACCGAGACCGTGCCACTCGTCTATGACTTCTACGGCTTCCCCGAGCGCTATTTCCAGGTGAAGTACCCCGCTCCGGGGGCGCCGAAGCTCGCCGAGCGCGTGCGTGCGCTCGTCGCCCCGACGCAGGAGATCGTCGACCGTCCGGGACGCGGGCTCGATCACGGCGCCTACGTCCCGCTCGTCGCGATGTACCCCGACGCCGACGTGCCGGTGCTGCAGCTCTCGCTGCCGACGATGACCCCCGCGGCGCTCGTCGCGCTCGGGCGCACGCTCGCGCCGCTCCGCCGCGAAGGGGTGCTGATCATGGGGAGCGGCTTCCTCACCCACAACATGCGCACCATCGAGTGGCGCCCCGGGACCAAGCCCCCCTCGTGGGCGACCGAGTTCGACGCGTGGGCCGCCGACGCGATCGCCCGGCGCGACGTCGACGCGCTGGTGCGCTATCGCGAGCTCGGCCCCGGCGCGCGCACGGCGCTGCCGACGGTCGAGCACTTCGTGCCGGTGCTCGTCGCGCTCGGCACCTCGCTCGATCGCGACGAGCAGGCGAGCTTCCCGATCGAGGGCTTCACCTACGGCTCGTTCACCAAGCGCTCGGCCCAGTTCGGGTGATCGCGGCGCCCGACCTCCGCGGCGTGGCGCTCAGACCCAGCTCAGTCGGAACGAGAAGCTGTCGACGCTGCGCGCGGTCGGGATCTCGTTGATGAAGACGCGCCGGCAGAAGAGGCCGAGCCCGCTCGCCACGAGGCCGCGCCAGGCGTTGCGGAAATAGCCGACGCGCGCGAGCGGGATCCCGAAGTTCTCGACCCGCGCCTCCTTCGGGCCGGCCCTGAAGATGCGCGAGTCGGAGCCCATGAAGAGCCGCTCTCGGAACTTCGGGTAGGCGGCGAGCACCGTCCACGGGTCGACGCCGGTGCCACGCGCCATGCGCGCCAGCAGGCCGAGCACGCTCGCTTGGATGCGCAGGCCCACCTGGGCGCCGATGTCGAACTGCTCGGAGGCCGACAGCTCGAGCCCCTCGACCGCGCCGTAGTGCGTGAGCGCGACGTCCATCGGCACCCACGAGCCGGCGACGAGCGTCTGCATCGTGAAGTGCAGCGGCTTGGGCAAGAGCTCGTAGTACCGCTCGATGAGGCCGCGCTCACGCAGCGAGAGCAGCGACGCGCTCAGGAGCGTCGAGCGCACCGCCGTGCATGGGGCGACCTTCGAGAGGTCGACGGCGCCGAGCGGGACCACGATCGTCTCGGGCGACACCGGTACAGCCATCAGAATTCCATCCTAGCCTCGTCAACCCTCTTCGCCATCCACCATCGTCGATCCGGGGCGCCGCGCCCCCGAGCCGGGCCCGAAGAGTCGGCGCCGAGGTAGCCGTCGTAGGCGTCGCTACCGCCGAGAAGGTCGCGCACGCAGGTGACGCGCACCGAGTACGCCTCGTCCTTCGGGGGGGGCACGCGGGCGAACGTGTCTCGCAGCGGTACGCATCGATCGCTCGAGCCAACGCACCGGCCGCGAGGCGTGATCATTGCTCGCTGGGCGCCGCATGGAGACCAGGCCCATGGACGCGCCGACGCACGCGCGGATCGGCGAGCTGCTCGTCGAAGCCCACCTGCTCGACGAGGCGACCCTCCACCAAGCGCTGCGCGCGCAGCAGCTAGGCGGCGGCGTCATCGGCGAGCATCTGGTCCGCCTCGGCGCGGTCGACGACGACACGCTGCTGCGCATGCTCTCACGGCAGACGCAGCTGCAGCACGTGAACCTCACGCGCATCGAGATCCCCGCCGAGGTGCAGCGGCTCCTGAAGCTCGAGACGGTGCGCGCGCGGCGCGTGGTCCCCCTCGCGCTCGAGGGCTCGGTGTTGGTGCTCGGCGTGGTGAAGCCCGACGATCACGGCGCCCTCGCGCACGTGCAGCTCGAGACCGGACGCGCGGTCCGACCGGTGCTCGTGTCGGCCGCGCAGCACGCACGCGCGCTCTCCCTCCTCGAGCGCCTCGGCTGGGCGCAGCAACCCTTTCGCCTGCCCGCGCAAGGCGAGGCCGAGCCCGAGGCGCACGCGCAATCGTCGCGCGAGCTGCGCGATCTCCTCGGCCTCGCCGTCGAGCGAGGCGCGCAGGCGCTCTGCCTGACCGCGGGCGCGATCCCGGCGCTCAAGATCGGCGGCGAGCTTCACCGTATCGGCCGCGATTGCCTCGGCGCGGGCGAGGTCGAGCGCGTCGTCGCGCCGTACCTCACCGCCGCGCACCACGATCGCTTCACGGCCGACCTCGAGCTCGACTTCGCCCTCGTCGTGCCCGGCGTCGGGCGCTTCCGGTGCAACCTCTTCCGCCAGCGCGGCGAGGCGTCGCTCGTCGCGCGCCGCGTGCTCGAGCGCGTGCCGAGCTTCGGCGAGCTCGGGCTCCCCGCGTTTCTGCACGACCTCGCGCTCGCGCGCGAAGGCCTCGTCGTCATCGCGGGCCCCGCGGGACATGGCAAGACGACGACGCTCGCCGCGATGGTCGATGTCATCAACCACGAGCGCCGGGCGAACGTCGTGACGGTCGAGGACCCGATCGAGTACCTCCACCAGCATCAGCTCTCGAACGTCAACCAGCGCGAGGTCGGGCCGGACGTCCCGTCGATCGCCGACGGCCTCCGTCACGTGCTGCACCAGAGCCCGGACGTCATAGCGATCGGAGAGCTCCGCGATCACGAGAGCGCCCAGCTCGCCCTGCACGCCGCCGAGAGCGGGCACCTCGTGCTGACGACGATGCGCGCGCCCGACCCGCTCACGTCGGTCGATCGGCTCATCGACCTGTTCCCGGCGGCCGAGCACCGACGCGCCCGCGCGCAGCTCGCCGACGTGCTGCTCTGCCTCTATGCGCAGCGGCTGCTTGAGCGGGCCTCGGGCGGTGGGCGCGAGCTCGCGTGGGCGCGTGTCGGCACCTCGCCCCAGACACGCGCGGCGGTGCGCGAAGGTGCGATGAACACGCTCCGCCGCCTCGTGCCGGACGCCCAGGGGGAGGTCGAGGCGCTCGACGCGAGCCTTGCGCGCCTCGTCACGGCCGGGCGCGTCACGCATGATGAGGCGGCAAAATACGCCCAGTCGCCTGCGTTCCTGGACGACTCGGCCGCGATCACGCCCCCCGCGGCGCTGGACGGCTGAGCGCCTCGCGAGCGGCCGATGCGCCCGCCTTCGCAACACGCTGTTCCAACGGTCCTCAAGCATACGTTCGACTGAAACGAGGTGATTCAGCCGAACGGAGGCGGGATCTCAAAATACCCGCGAAACCGACGGTGATGGCGCATGGCATCATGGTTGCGAAGGGGGCGGGCATGGGCGACTCCCCCCTCACCCGTCGAAGGTTCCTGAGCCTCGGCGCCGGCACCCTCGCTGCTGCCACGGCGGCGCGATACTTCCTCGCGCCCCACGAAGCGAAGGCCGCCGCGCACGGGACCATTGATCCGGCGACCGACGGCAAGATCGTTCGGTCCATCTGCGAAGTCTGCTTCTGGAAATGCGGCATCCAGGGGCATGTCCAAGGAGACAAACTCCTCAAGCTCCAGGGGAGCCCCGTGCACCCCCTGTCGAACGGCAAGCTCTGTCCGCGCGGCGCCGGTGGCCTCGGCCAGGCGTACGACGGCGACCGACTCGTCAAGCCTCTGCTGCGCGTCGGCCCTCGCGGCAGCGAGGAGTTCAAGGCCGTCTCGTGGGACGAGGCGCTCGGCTTCATCGCGGGCAAGCTCGACGAGCTTCGCAAGAAGTACGGCCCCGAGACGGTGGCGCTCTTCAACCACGGCGCCGGCGCGTCGTGGTTCAAGCACCTCCTCCAGGCGTACGGCACCGCGAACTTCGGCGCGCCGTCCTTCGCGCAGTGCCGCGGCCCGCGCGACGTCGCGTTCGACGCGACGTTCGGCAGCGACCCCGGCTCGCCCGAGGTGCTCGACATCGGCAACTCCGACTGCCTCGTGCTGATCGGCTCGCACCTCGGCGAGAACATGCACAACACGCAGGTCCAGGAGTTCGCCGAGTTCGTCGCGCGCGGCGGCGACCTGATCGTCGTCGACCCGCGCTTCTCGACGGCGGCCTCGAAGGCCTACACCTGGCTGCCGATTCGGCCGGGCACCGACACCGCGCTCTTGCTCGCGTGGCTGAACGTCATCATCGGCGAGGGGCGCTACAACCGCTCGTACGTCGAGGCGTACACCACCGGCTTCGACAAGGTCGCCGAGGCAGTGAAGTCGTACACGCCCGAGTGGGCCTCCGCCGAGACGGGCCTCGACGCTGAAACGATCCGCAACACCGCCCGGCGCATCGCCGCCGCGGCCCCTGCGTCGCTCATTCACCCAGGTCGCCACTCGACCTGGTACGGCCCCGACGACGTCCACCGCTCGCGCGCGATCGCGATCCTCAACGCGGTGCTCGGCAGCTGGGGCCACCGCGGCGGCTTCTTCCGCCCCGCGGGCATGAAGCTCGCGAAGTACCCGACGCCCCCGTACCCGAAGGCGAAGCCGCCGGCGGATCGGCTCCCGGGCGAGGCCCCCTTCGCGCTCGAGCCGCTCGCGCAAGGCATCCGCCGCGCGTCGATCGACGGCAAGCCGTACCCCGTGAAGGGGTGGTTCGTGTACGGCACGAACCTGATCCAGTCGCTCCCCGAGCGCGCCGAGACGCTCAAGGCGATCCAGGAGCTCGAGCTGCTGGTCGTCTGCGACCTCATCCCCGCCGAGATCGCCGGCTACGCCGACGTCGTGCTCCCCGAGGCTTCCTACCTCGAGCGCTACGACGACCTGCAGCCCGTCTCGTGGCACCAGAGCGGCGTGGCGCTCCGGCAGCCGATGATCCCGCCCCTCGGCGACTCGAAGCCGGGCTGGTGGATCGCGCGCGAGCTCGGCCTCCGCCTCGGCCTCGAGGCGTTCTTCCCCTGGAAGGACGCCGAGAGCTACCTGCGCGAGCGCTGCAAGCTCTCGAACCTCGACTACGACACGCTCGCACGCGAAGGCTTCCTGCCGGCGCCCGCGAAGCCGACCGTCGTCGAGGACGGGCTCGCCCTCACCTTCGGCACCGAGAGCAAGAAGATCGAGCTCTACCTCGACCGCTTCGAGAAGGCGGGCTTCGACCCGGTGCCGGTCTACCGGCGCCCCAACGCGCCGCCGCCCGGATACTTCCGGCTGCTCTACGGGCGCGCCGCCTCGCAGACCTTCGGGCGCACCAGCAACAACAGGTTGCTCGGCGAGCTCTCGCGCAACGACCGGGTCTGGCTCAACGCCAAGGTCGCCGCCGACCTCGGCATCGTCGACGGCCAGAGGGTGAAGCTCGTCAACCAAGACGGCGTCGAGAGCGCGCCGATCGAGGTGAAGGCGACCGAACGAATCCGAGGTGACTGCGTCTTCATGGTCCACGGGTACGGCCACACTGCCAAGGGACTGACCTACGCCCGCAAGCGCGGGGGGGCCGACGACGCGGGGCTCGTCACACGCGTCGTGGTCGATCCGGTGATGGGCGGCACCGGCATGCGAGTCAACTTCGTGGCGATCAAGAAGGTGGAGCGATAGCCATGCGCCGCGCGATGGTGATCGACACGCGACGCTGCGTCGGCTGCGAGGCCTGCGTAGTCGCGTGCAAGACGGAGAACCGGGTCCCCGAGGGGTCCTACCGCGATTGGGTCACCCAGGAGACGCGGGGCGAGTACCCGAGCCTGGAGCTGATCCTGCGCTCGCAGCGGTGCAACCACTGCAGCAACGCGCCGTGCGTGTCCAACTGCCCCGTCGGCGCGAGCTTCTATCGCGGCGACGGCACCGTGCAGGTCGACCGTGACCTGTGCACCGGCTGCCGAGCGTGCCTCGAGTCGTGCCCCTACGGGGCGCGCTACGTCACGCCCGAGGGCTTCGTCGACAAGTGCACGCTGTGCGTGCACCGGCTCGACGAAGGCAAGCCGACGGCCTGCCAAGAGGTTTGCCCGACCGGCGCCATCGCCGTCGGCGACCTCGACGACCCGACCTCGCTCGTCTCGCTGCGCCTGCGCCGCGGCGACTCGTCGGTCGTCGCGCCCGAGGCGGGCACTCACCCCAACGTCTACTACGTGCGCTGAAGGAGCACTCCATGCACCCGCACATCGAGATCGATTCCACGCGGCTCGCGGCGCACCTCGTCGCCGAGCGCGTGTGGGGGTGGGAGGTGCCCGTCTACCTCTTCCTCGGCGGGCTCGTCGCCGGCCTGATGATCGCCGTCTCCGCGGCGATCCTCACGCTCGGCAAGGAGCGCGCGACCAAGGCGATGCGCCTCGGGCTGCTCGCGGCGCCGGTGCTGCTGTCGCTCGGCATGGGGTCGCTGTTCCTCGACCTCACCTACAAGCTGCACGTCTTCCGCTTCTACACGACCGTCGTGCCCAGCGCGCCGATGTCGCTCGGCTCGTGGGTCCTGATGCTCGTCTACCCGGTGCAGCTCGCGCTCATCCTGGCGCTGCCGCACTCGATGCTCGACCCCTACCTCGCGCGCGTCCCGCAGCTGGCGGCCGTGCGCGCGTGGGCCGAGCGGAACGTCGGCGCCCTGGCGCTCGCGGGGCTCGGGCTCGGCGTCGCGCTCGGCATCTACACCGGCGTGCTGCTGTCGGCGACGGTCGCGCGGCCGCTCTGGTCGTCGGGCGCGCTCGGCTTCCTGTTCCTCGCCTCGGGCTCGTCCACCGGCGTCGCCCTGTTGATGATCGCCGAGCGCGATCACGCGATGAACGCGCTGTTCGCGAAGGCCGACATCGTGCTCATCACGCTCGAGCTGCTGCTCATCGGCTCGTGGATCGTCGGGCTCGCGACGCAGGGTCCGCTCTACCGCGAGGCCGCGACGCTCTTGATCAAGGGGCCGTACGCGCCGGCGTTCGTCGGCGTCGTGGTCTTCGGCGGGCTGCTCGTGCCCGCGGCGCTCGAGACGCTCTCGCTGCGCGGCAAGGCGTTGCACTCGCGCTGGACCCCAGCGCTGGTGCTCGCGGGCGGGCTCATCCTGCGCTTCGTCATCGTCTACGCCGGCCAAGACGTCGGCTTCGTCACCGGCTGATCTCCGCAAGCAGAACGATCGAGGGCTAACCCATGGCCATGGACATGACCCACGCGATTCACGACGAAGCGCACGCGCGCGACTCCGCGCCGATGCGCGAGAAGCCGATGTGGGATCCCTACGTCGCCGGCTTCTTCCTCGGCCTCGTGCTCCTCGGCACCTTCCTCGTCGTCGGCCGCGGGCTCGGCGCCTCGGGCGCGCTGACGCGGGCGTCGGCGAAGCTCGCGGAGCTCGTGGCGCCGCACTGGGTGCACGCGAACGGCGCGATCGGAGGCTACTTCGCCAACGGCGGCAAGTGGTGGGACGACTGGCTCGTCTTCGAGCTGGTCGGCGTCGCCCTCGGCGGACTCGCCGGCGGCCTCACCAGCGGTCGCTTCGGGATCAAGGTCGAAGGGGGCCCGCACGTCTCCAAGCGCACGCGCCTGCTCTTCGCCTTCATCGGCGGCATCATCACCGGCTTCGGCGCGCGCCTCGCGCAAGGTTGCACGAGCGGTCAGGCCCTCACCGGCGGCGCGACCCTCGCGCTCGGCAGCTGGGCGTTCATGTTCGCGGTGTTTGGCGGCGCCTACGGCGTCGCGTACTTCGTTCGGAGGCTCTGGCAATGATGCCCATCCACCCTGAGACCTGGGTCTCGTACACGTTCGCGATCCTCGCCGGCTTCGCCTTCGGCTTCGTCCTCGAGCGGGCCGGCTTCGGCAGCACGCGCAAGCTCGCCGCGCAGTTCTACCTGCGCGACATGACCGTGCTGAAGGTGATGTTCACGGCGATCGTGACGGCGATGCTCGGCCTCGTCGCGCTGCGCACGGCGGGCCTGGTCGACTTCGACGCGATCTACGTCAACCCGACCTCCATGCCACCGCAGGTCGTCGGCGGGCTGATCTTCGGCGCGGGCTTCGTGATCGGCGGCTACTGCCCCGGCACGAGCCTCGTGGCCGCGGTCACCGGCAAGCTCGACGCCATGGCCTTCGTGGCGGGCGCCGGCGCCGGCATCCTCGGCTTCGCCGGCGTCTACGGCAAGATCGAGCACTTCGCCAAGTCGGGCGCCAACCAGCGCATCCTCCTCACGGACTGGCTGCACCTGTCGTTCGGCGTGGTCGCCCTGCTCGTCACGCTCCTCGCGTTCGCGATGTTCGCCGGCGCGGAGCTCATCGAGCGCAAGCTGCGCGGCCGCGGGGCGCCGACCGAGAAGGACTCCGAGAATTTCGACGACGCGCACGCGTCGCCGGCCGAGTGAAACGGAGCGAGCCATGCCTCCCATCAAGATCGTCCTCGCCGCCTCCGCGCTCGTCGTCGCGCTCGGGAGCGCCGCCTTCTCGAAGCGCCCCGCCAAGTCGGTGACGCCGCCCGCCGACGGCGCGGTGAGCTGGGCCCCCAACGCCGTCGAGCCGTTCGCGCTCGCCAAGCTGCTCTCGGAGGCGCCGCCGGACACGTTGGTGGTCGCGCTCGACGCGCCACGCCACGAGCTTCGCGGGTCGGTGCCCATGGCCGCGCTGGCCGCGTCGGACGACTCGTTCGTCGCCAACCGGCCGCGGGCGCGTCGGGTCATCCTCGCGGGCTTCGACCAGATCCGCGCCGACCGGCTCGCGCGTCGCCTGCTGTTCAAGGGGGTCGAGGCGCGCGTTCTGCTCGGCGGGCTCGACGCCTGGGATCGCACGATGGACGCCGACCCGGCGACCCCCGCTCCGAACGCGAACGACGCGACGTGGCGCACCTACCGCGAGCACGTCGCGCTGCGCCACGCGTTCGGCGAGGCGTCGCTCGCCCCAGCCGCTCCGCTCGTCGCGCCGGCGATGCCCATCGCCCCCGCCGAAGGGGGCGCGCCGAAGAAACGCGAAGGATGCTGAACGGGGGCGCGGTAGGCTCCCGCTCCGTGGCCCGCCGCATCGCCCCGCTCACTGCCGCGCTCGCCCTGGTGGCGGGCGTGGCTCTTTTTGTGGCATTGCGCGATCGCGCAGCGCACCCACCGGAGACGAGCCTCCCCACGATCGTCATCGGCGGAAGCCCTCGCTCCGAGGGGTGCCTGCTGTGTCACGCGACCACGCGAGGGCTCGGCGAGGCGCACCGAACGATCGGTTGCAGCACGTGCCACGAGGGGGATCCGACCGCGCGCGACAAGGAGGCCGCGCACCAGGGCATGGAGGTCGTGACCGGGGCCCTCTCGCGGGTCGACCGCACGTGCGGCCAGGGGGCGTGCCACGCCGTCGAGGCCGCGCGCGTGCGAACGAGCATGATGGCGCGCGTGCCGGGCATCCTCGCGGTCGACCGCTTCGCCTTCGGCGAGCGCCCCACCCCGGACAGCGAGCAGGACGATGTGCTGCCGTCGCTCGATCCCGACGAGGATCCCCGCTCGCCCGCCGAGTCGCACGCGCGCCAGCTGTGCGCGACGTGTCACCTCGGCGCGCGCAAGGAGCTTCGCGGCGACCTCGGCTTCGCCGCGCGCGGCGGCGGCTGCACCGCGTGCCACCTCTCGGCGCCGACCCTGCGAGAGGGGCCCGGCGACGGACCGTTGCACCCCGACGTGAACGCCGATGTCTCGGAGCGCCGCTGCGAGGGGTGCCACGGTCGCAGCGGCCGAGTTTCGCTCTCGTATCGCGGGCTCGTCGAGCTCGAGCCGCACGACCCGCGCGTCACCGGCACGCTCGCCGACGGTCGCCCGATGGCCCACGCGAGCGCCGACGTGCACGCGAGCGCCGGCCTCGGGTGCATCGACTGCCACACCGAGCGCGAGCTCATGGGGGACGGCCAGGAGCATCGCCACGCCGAGCAGGCGATCGACGTCGCGTGCGAGGACTGCCACCTCGCGACGCCGCGCACGTCGCCCCCCGACCCCGACCGCGAGGACGTCGCGGTGCGCCTGCGCGCGAGCTGGGCGCGGCGAGGCTTGCCGGCGCTGTCGAGCACGCCGATCCACACGCGCGCGGGCACGCCGCTCGTCCGCACCGATCTGCCGAGCCTCTCGCTGCTGCGGGCGAGCGACGGCGAGCGCCGCGCGATCGCGCAGGCGAAGCCGGTCGCCTACCACTCGATCCACGGCCACGAGCGCCTCACGTGCTCGGCCTGCCACGCCGCTTGGGCGCCGCGCTGCAAGAGCTGCCACACGCGCTTCGACCCCAACGGCTCGGCGATCGACGGGCTGTCGTCGCAGCCCGTGCGCGGGCGCTGGGAGGAGACCGCGGGGGGCAACGGCTACGGCCCCCCCTTGCTCGCCGTCGGCGCGAGCGGGCGCATCGAGCCCTTCATCGAGGGGATGCTCGCGACGATCGAGAACACCCAGCAGGGCACCGTCACGCGCACGCTGTACGCGCCGCTCGACCCGCACACCACCGGCAAGGCGCGCGGCTGCGCCTCCTGCCATGCCCCCGCGAGCGCCGAGGAGCCGTATCCGACGACCGGCCGGACCACCCGCACCGGCGCACGGCTGCTCGACGCCAACGAGCGGGCACGAGTGCTGCGGGTCGGCCGCTGCCTCGAGTGCCACCCGGGGTACGACGACGCGATTTATGTCGACTTCCCGACCAGCCACGAGCGCGTGCGCCGTCACGCCGCGCCTCGGTGCAAGGGTACCGCCGGCGAGTAGCGCGCCGCACTCGGGCATTGCGGACGCGCGCTCGGCGTGGCTCTCTGCGACCGTGAGGGAGGATAAGACCGCAGAGCTCGGATGGGCTGGTGCCGAGGCCGCGTTCGCGACGCTCGGGCGGGTGTTGATCCTGCTCGATGAGAGCTTTCGCGTGGTGCGCGCCTCGGCGACGCTCGACGAGTGGGTGTGTCCGGGCGCGTGCCAGAAGGTCCCCGGGCGGCCGGTCGAAGACCTGCTCGGCACGCACCTGTTTGCGGCGACCCAATCGCTGCGTTCGGCGCTCGAGACGGGGGCGCGCGAAGAGGGGCGGCGCGCGTTCGTCACGTGCGAGAAGGGCACGGCGCGCCTCGCCTCGGTCACCGCCGCGCCGCTCGACGACTACGCCCGCGCGACCTGGGCCGACGGCGCCCGCTACATGCTGGTCCTGCGCCCCGCCGAAGACGACGAGCTCATCTTCCAGGGCGCGCTCGCCGCGCACGGCATCGTCGGTCGCTCGGAGGCCATGCGGCGCATCGTGCGCTTCATCGAGTCGCTGCAACACAGTGACGCGACCGTGCTGATCACCGGCGAGAGCGGCACCGGCAAAGAGGTCGTCGCGCGCGCCGTGCACGCGAGCTCGCCGCGGCACGCGGGCTCCTTCGTCGCGGTGAACTGCGGCGCGATCCCCGCCGATCTGCTCGAGAGCGAGCTGTTCGGCCACGTGCGCGGCGCCTTCACGGGCGCCGTGCGCGACCGGGTCGGCCGCTTCGAGGCGGCGCGCGGCGGCTCGATCTTCCTCGACGAGATCGGCGACTTGCCGCTGAGCCTCCAGGTGAAGCTGCTGCGCGTGCTGCAGGAGCGCACCTACGAGCGCGTCGGCGAGAGCACGCCGCGCACGATGGACGCGCGCATCCTCGCGGCGACCAACGTCGACCTCAAGGAGGCCGTCGCCGCGGGGCGCTTCCGCGAGGACCTCTTCTACCGCCTGCGCGTCGTCCCGATCCACCTGCCGCCGCTGCGCGAACGCACCGACGACGTCGAGCCGCTCGCGCGTCACCTGCTCGCTCGCATCGCCGCGCGCGAGGGGCGCGCGCTGCGCTTCTCGCCCGACGCGCTCGTGATGCTCCAGCGCTACGAGTGGCCCGGCAACGTGCGCGAGCTCGAGAACGCGATCGAGTACGCGCTCGCCGTCTGCCGCACGCAGACCGTCCGGGTCGACGACCTGCCGCCCGAGATCGTCGCCGCGATCGAGGGGCACGAGCTGCCCCCGCGCACCTCGCGCGCCGAGCCTGCGGGCGAGGACGTCGCGCAGATCCGCGCGGCGCTCGAGAAGCACCGCTGGCACCACGCGCGCGCGGCGGCGGAGCTGGGCATCAGCCGCACGACGCTGTGGCGCAAGATGCGCGCGCTCGGGCTCGAGTGAGCGTCGGAGGCGACGCGCGGCAGGCGCCTCAGCGTGGCGCGTCGGGGAGCACCACGTCGGCCCACAGGAGGGCGAGCTCGAGCTCGAATGCGTCGAACGGCCTCGCGCGCACGCGATCGTCGTCGCGGTGGCTCGAGAGGATCGTCCACCGCGAAGCCGTGCGTTCGAGGACTTCGAGCGTGTGTGCGAGCGGGTCGACCAGCCAAACCCACGACACTTCGCGCTGTGCGTAGATGCGGAGCTTGTCGGTGCGATCCGTCTTGGCGGTGGCCGGGCTCAGCACCTCGCACGCCCAGTCGGGGGCCAGCGTGAAGAAGGCCTCGTCGGCAACGATCTGCGGCATGCGCTCGCGCCGCCACCCTGCGAGATCCGGGACGAGCACGTCGGCACCGAGGTGGATCTCGGGCTCGTCGAGGATGATCCACCCGCCCGGCCCGCCGCGGCCACGCCTGAACGGCGGGCCGAGCTCCTCACCGAGCACCGTCGTCGCCGCTGCGTGCGGCTTGGCGGGGCGCGGGTGAAGGTGGAGCTGGCCGTCGATCAGCTCCGCGACCAGGTGCTCGGGGGCGTCCAGAACGTCTTGGTAGGTCGCGCGATGGATCGCAGGGGCGGCCATGGCGATGATCGTAGCGCCCTTCGCCGCGGCGCGCTCAGCGCTTGCCGAGGTACTCGGAGGCGGAGCAGGAGCCGCCGTGGGGCGCGGCGAGCGCCGGCTTCTCGCAAACGTCGCCGGTCACGATCTCGCAGCCGTCGCGGGTCACGACGATGGTGTGCTCGAACTGCGCGGACGGCGAGCCGTCCGCGGTGACCACGGTCCAGCCGTCGTCGAGCGTGCGTACGTCGGCGCGCCCCAGGTTCACCATCGGCTCGATCGTGAACGCCATCCCGGCGCGCAGGCGAGGCCCCGTCCCCCGGGTGCCGACGTGCGAGACGTGCGGCTCGCAGTGCATGCGTCGCCCGATGCCGTGACCGCCGAGCGCCCGGACGACGGAGCAGCCGGCCGCACGCGCGACCTCGGAGATCGCAGCGCCGACGTCGCCGAGACGCGCCCCCTCGCGCACCACCGCGATGCCCGCGTCGCGGGCACGCCGCGCGACGTCGACCAGCGCGCGGCGCTCCGCCGAGACCTCGCCGATCAGGAAGGTCGCCGAGGTGTCGCCGTGGAAGCCGTCGAGCAGCGTCGTGACGTCGACGTTCACGAGGTCGCCGTCGGCGAGCCGCTCGGCTTCGCTCGGGATGCCGTGGCAGACCACGTCGTTGCGACTGACGCAGACCGCGGCGAGGAAGCCGTGATAGCCGAGCTGGCTAGGCACGCCCCCGCGAAGACGCGTGTCCTCTCGGACCCACGCGTCGATCTGCGCGGTGCTCACGCCCGCGCGCAGACGTGCGCCGACCGCGCGCAGCGTGTCACGCGCCGCTTCGCCGGCCCGTCGTAGCCGGACGATCTCGCGCGGCCCGAAGAGCTCGATCGCCACGGCCTCAACATGCGCCGCCCCACCGACGGCGATCCAATACCTTTTCGATCTGCCGCCGCTATGCTCCGTCTCGATGAGCCTCGCGCAGCTTCGGTACTTCGTCGTGGTCGCGGAGGAAGGCAACGTGAGCCGCGCCGCCCAGAGGTTGCGCGTCGCGCAGCCGCCGCTCAGCCGGCAGGTGCGCGCGCTCGAGGACGAGCTCGGGACGCCCCTGTTCGCCCGCACCCCTCGCGGCGTGCGGCTGCTCGAGGCCGGCGAGATCTTCCTCGCCCACGCGCGCGGCATCCTCGATGCGGTCGAGCGCGCGACAGCGGCGGTGCGAGTGTCGTGATTGCGCGAGCAGCGCGCGACACGACGTAGGGCGACACCCCTCCTCAGCGCCCCACGAGCTTGGCGAGCTGCGCCTTCGTCTGCAGTGCGGCTGCTCGTGCGCGCGGCAACTTGCGCCGCTCACGGCACCGACGGAGCGGCGTCGGTCGGCGGTCCTTCGGCTCACGCGTGGCGGGCGTGCCGCCAAGCCACGCCTCGAGCCCGCAGGCGGCCTTCCACACGCCATCGCGGGTGTATCCTGGTGTCATGGGGGTGCGCCGGCAGTCGGCCATTGGCTCCGTTTGCGCCTTAGCCGTGGTCGCGCAGCCGCGGATCGCGCACGCCTCGGAGTTCGACGGGCTCGCCGTGGTGGTCTTGGGGATGTTCGTCGGCGCGCCCGCGGCCGCGCTGCTCGCAGCGAGCATCGTCGCTTCGATCGTGTTCCTCCGTCGACGCGAGGTCGGGCGCCTGGCGCGCGTGCACCGGTGGGCAGTGATGATCGCTTCGCCGATCCTCGGCCTCATCTATCCGGCCCCGTTCATCGTGGACCTGCGCTTCTTCGGCATCGTCCTTCTCTGGAACCTGCCGGTGCTCGCGCTTGCGTTCGTCGCGTTCGGCCTCGCAACGAAGATCCGGCCCGGCCGCACGACCTCGCGGTGAAGTCCCTTGACCAAGTGTGGCTGACATCGCCCCACCGACCTACGAACTGCCAGGGGTCCCAGAAGCACGACAGGGCCCCGCTGCCGTGCAGAGTGGCCCCGACAACACCGAGCAATCAGCGCCCCCGACACGATTCGAACGTGTGACCTTCGGCTTAGGAAGCCGCTGCTCTATCCAGCTGAGCTACGGGGGCGTGCGCGGATTCGTGCACCGAATCCGCGCGGCGGGCAACCGTAGACGAGCGCGCGCTCACACGGCGAGCGGCTCGTCGTTCGCGATCGCGCGATCGAGCGCGTCGCCGTCGCCGACGCGGTCCACGCCGTTGCGCGCGAAGCGGAGCGCCGAGGCGCGCGCGCGACCGTCGCGCTCGTGATCGATCGACCACTGCGCGTGGCGCACCAGCAACGCGAGGGCGAGCGCGCGGCCGAGCGTCATCGCGAAGCGGCGCGCCCCGGCCTCGAGCGCGTCGGGGCCCTTGCCGAACGCCTCCAGCAACCACCCCCTCGCGTGAGCCACCGCCTCGAGGGCCTTCTTGCCGGCCGCCGCGAGCGCCGCGTCGTTGGCCGACGTCGCCGCCGCGCGCACCTCCTCCTCGAAGGCGCCGAAGCGCTCCGCTTGCCGACCGAGGGCGCGCAGCGTGTCGAGCGACAGCACGTTCGTCGTCCCCTCCCAGATCGACAGCACCTGCGCGTCGCGCACGATGCGCGGGATGCCCGTGTCCTCCATGTAGCCGAAGCCGCCGAACGCCTCGCACATCTCGCTCGCGCAGCCGACGGCCTGCTTGCCCGTCGTGAGCTTCATGACCGGCGTGAGCACGCGCAGGAGCTCCCCCTCGCGCGGCGTGATGGTGCCCGCCTCCTCGCGGCCGAGCAGCTCGGTGCCGCGGAAGGCGAGCATCAGCGCGGCCTCGAACTCGGCCTGCTCGCCGGCGATCGTGTCGATGTGCAGCGGCTTGTCGGCGAGCGCGGCCCCGAACTGCACGCGCTTCTTCGCGTAGTCTCGCGCGAGCTCGATCCCGCGGCGCATCGAGCCGACCGCGGCGACGGAGTTCCAGGTGCGCGTGATGTTCAGCATCGGCGTGATGTTGCGCACGCCGTCGGTGAGGCCGACGACCGGCGTCGCGAGCGCGCCGTCGAGCTCGAGCTCCGCGGTCGGCACCTTGCGCGTGCCTAGCTTGTCCTTCAGGCGCAGCACCGTGATGCCGTTCGGGGCGCCGGTCGCGTCGTTGCGCTCGACGTAGAAGAGCGCGAGCCCCTTGCCCCCCGGCGCGCCGCCCGGCGGACGCGCGAGCGTGAGCGCCATCTCCGAGATGACCGACGAGGTGTAGAACTTGTTGCCGTACAGGCGCCACCCCTCGGGCGTCTGGCGCGCCAGCGTCTCGGAGATGCCGACGTCGCTGCCGCCGGTGCGCTCGGTCATCCACTGCCCCGAGGTCCACGCGAACGCCGGATCGCGGCTCGTCAGCCGCGGCAGCGCGCGCTCGATGAGCGCCGCGCTCTTGTGCACGAGGAGCGACTTGGCCGCGCCGTCGGTCATCGCCAGCGGGCAGTTGTAGACGTCGGTCGAGGGCTCGAGCAGGTAGACCATCGCGAACTGGTGCACGCGCGAGAACTCGCCGTGCTTGCGCTCGTATGCGGCCGCGACCAGGCCGTGCTCGCACGCGAGCCGCTTCGCCTCGCGCCAGAGCGGCGAGAGCTCCACCTGATCGACGCGACGCCCCCAGGGGTCGATCGTCGTGAGCTTCGGATCGGTCAGCCGATCTTGGAGCTGCAGCTCGTAGAGCGGGCCTGAGGCGAGGGCGCCGAGCTCGCGCAGCTCCGGCGTGATGGCGGCGAGCACGTCGGCGGGGAGCGTGCGCGCGAGGTAGCTCCGAAGGACACGGTCGCCGTCGAAGCCGTGGCCGAGGGCGGGCGGGGTCTGGAAGAACGCCATGGGACGGGCATGATCCGCGGGCGCGCGCGCGCTGCCAACCGGCGCGGTGTCCGCGCGGCGCGACGGGCGCGGGGCGCGCGCTGCGTGCTAGCAGGCCGTTGAGTTTCTCCGGAGCTGCCCGATCCTCTCCCGCGTCGACCCGAAGCTCGCCGCGCGATCGACACGGCCTGCTGTCTGTCACAGTTCCCGCAGGCCGTTTCTCAACGGCCTGCTAGTCTCGCCCCATGCGAGCGCGCGGCACGATCGGCTTCGGGCTGGCGCGCGCCCTCGATTTCCAGGCGAGCCTCGGTCAGATGGCCGAGCTCTGCGAGCTGTTGTCGAAGGAGGTCGGCGCGGTCTTCTACCCGCACCACGCGCTGACGTATCGCGAGCTCGCGAGCGGCCTCGAGCGCGGCGAGCTCGGCCTGGCGTGGACGCCGCCGGTGACCGCGATCGAGATCCTCGACGCGAAGCTCGCCTCGCTCTTGGTCACGCCGGTGCGTCGCGGCTCGACGCTCTACCACTCGGCGCTGCTCGTGCGCCCGGGCACCGCGACGAGCCTCCTCGAGCTCAAGGGGCGGCGGGTCGCGTGGGTCGATCGCGAGAGCGCGACGGGGCACCTCGTCCCCAAGATGCACCTCGCGACCATGGGGCACGATGCGCAGACCTTCTTCTCGCAGGAGATCTTCGCGGGGAGCCATATCGGCGTCGTCGAGGCGCTCTTCACGGGGCGCGTCGACCTGTGCGCGACCTTCTGCAAGCTCGACGGCGGCGGCAAGCCCGTCACCGGCGGGTGGACCGACGGCGACGGGCGGCCGATCCACCCCATCGAGGTCATCGCGTCGATCGGGCCGGTGCCGAACGACGCGATCATGGCCGCCTCCTGGCTCGAGCCCGAGCTGCGCGCGCGCATCCTGCGATGGTTCCTCGACCCACCGGCGACGCGGGCGCGCAAGCTGCTCGCGGACCTGGTGCGCGCCGAGTCGTGCCTCGCCGTCACGCCGTCGCACTACGAGCCTTTGCGCAGGCTGATGCAGCAGTCGGCCGCGCGCGGCGTGACGCCTTGGCGCCGCACCGGCACGACGATCGTCCCGCCGCGACCGTGAGGCGTTGATCCCCAAGGCGCGGCGCGCGCACCCTCGCGCGATGCCTGTCCTCGTCGATCGCGACGGCCCCGTGACGATCGTGACCCTGGCGCGCCCCGAGGCGCGCAACGCGGTCGATCGACCCCACGCCGAGCTGCTCGCCGATGCCTTTCGCGCGTTCGACGCCGACGCGGACGCGCGCGTCGCGATCCTCACCGGCGCGGGCGGCACCTTCTGCGCCGGCGCCGATCTCAAGGCGCT
>JAJXTK010000498.1 GCA_021783935.1 Myxococcales bacterium
CGACATCAGCCACGAGAAGCGCCGCCGCGCGCTCGAGCGCATCTTCTTCCATGACATCACCGACACCGCGGGCGGCATCCGCGGGCTCGCGGGGCTCGTGGTCCACTCACCGTCGGTGAGCTCCATGCAGACCTACGCGCCGATGCTCGAGCGCGCCTCCGAGACGCTGCTCGACGAGATCGCCTCGCAACGCGATCTCGCGGCGGCCGAGAGCGGCGAGCTGCGCCCGAGGCCCACCGCGTTCTCGGCGCGCGCGCTCTTGGAGAGGCTCCTCGAGGTGTCGAGCCACCACGACGCCGCTCAGGATCGGACGCTGTCGCTCATCGACGGCGAGGACGTGCAGATCGTCACCGATCGCACGCTGCTGCTGCGCGTGCTCGCGAACCTGGTGAAGAACGCGCTCGAGGCCGAGCCGAAGGGCGCGCGCGTGACGGTCGGCTGCCGGATGGTCGACGGCCGCGTGCGCTTCGAGGTGCAGAACCCCACGGTGATGCCGAGGGAGGTGCAGCTGCAGCTCTTCCAGCGTTCGTTCTCGACCAAGGGCCCCGGGCGCGGCCTCGGCACCTACAGCATGCGACTGCTCACCGAGCGCTATCTCGGGGGGACGATCCACTTCACGTCGACCCCGCAAGAGGGGACTCGCTTCGTCGCCGAGTATCCGCCCTCGATCGCGTAGCTGTCTCGCGCGCCGTCCGACCTCGCCGCGTCGCCCTCAGAACGTCAGCGACCGCACGTAGTGACACGTGTAGCCACCGGGGTGCTTCTGCAAGTACTTCTGGTGGTACTCCTCGGCCGGATAGAACACCCCCGCCGGCGTGATCTCGGTGGTGATCGGGCGCCCCCAGGCGCGGCTCTCGTCGACCTTCGCCTTCACCTCCTCGGCGACCTGCCGCTGCTCGGTCGAGGTGGTGAAGATCGCGGAGCGGTACTGCGAGCCGACGTCGTTGCCCTGTCGATTCGGGGTCGTCGGGTCGTGCATCTCGAAGAACCACTTCTCGAGCAGCTCCCGATACGGGAGCACCTTCGGATCGAACACCACGCGGACCGACTCGGCGTGCCCCGTGTCGCCGAGGTGCACGGTCTCGTAGGTCGGATCCGTGGTGGTGCCGCCGGTGTAGCCGACTTGGGTCTCGATCACGCCGGGGATGGTTTGCAGGATGCCCTCCATTCCCCAGAAGCAGCCGCCGGCGAGGATGGCGACCTCGAGGGTCGGTGCGCACCCCGAGCCCTTGGCCGCGCTCGCCACGCCGACCGCGCCCCCTCCGACCGCGCACGCGACGGCGGGCTTCGCGTCGGGCGCCTGGCCGCTCACGACGTCGGCCCACGCCCCGTACCCCTCTTGCGCGAGCTCGGCGATCGGAACGAACCGCAGCGCCGCGGAGTCGATGCAGTAGCGGCGCCCCGTCGGCCCGGGGCCGTCCTCGAACACGTGGCCGAGGTGCGATTCGGCGTAGCGCGAGCGGACCTCCGTGCGCGTCGCGCCGAGCGTGTCGTCGGCGCGCGTGGTCACCGCGTCTGGCTCTACCGGGCGCGTGAAGCTCGGCCAGCCGGTGCCCGAGTCGAATTGGTCGCTCGACGAGAAGAGCGGCTCGCCCGAAACGACGTCGACGTAGAGGCCGAGCTCGTGGTTGGCGAAGTACGCGTTGTCGAACGCGGGCTCCGTGGCGTCGTGCTGCGTGACCTCGTAGGCGAGCGGCGAGAGCGTCCGGCGAAGCTCGGCGTCGCTCGGTTTGACGAACGCCGAGAAGTCGCGCGGCGCGGCCGCGGTGATCGAGGCCGCGGCGCTCGCCGTGCGGACCGCGGGGCCCGGGGAGGCGTTGGCCGGAGCGCTCGCCGCGCCGGTCGCCGCGCTCGTCACGCCGAACGGGTTCTGCCCGCGTGAGCAGCCGAGCGCCGCCAGGGCGCCGAGGACGAGCACGACGAGGAGCCGGAGCTTCGAGGCCATACCCTGATAACGCGGATCGCACCCATTTGGTTTCAACCGCCTCGGTGCGCCCGACCTCTCAGAGCTTGAGCGTCTCCTTCACCTGCATGACCTTGACCTGCGTGCCTGGAGAGCGGGTCGCCACGGCCTTGGTGAACTCCTCGGGCGTGCCGGTGAGCACCGGGAAGGTGCCGTAGTGCATGGGCACCACGATCGCCGGCCGCACGAGCATCACCGCGTCGGCCGCCTTCTCGGGCCCCATTACGAAGTGATCGCCGATGCACCCGAGCATGATGGTGACCGGGTGGTGCGACGGGATCGCCGCCATGTCGCCGAAGTAGTCGGTGTCGCCCGTGTGGTAGATGGTCGGGCCGCCGCCGTTGATCGCGATGACGAAGCCGCCCGGGTTGCCCCCCTCGTGGACCTCGCCGTCGGGCGACTCGACGGCGGAGCTGTGGATCGCGGGAACGAAGGTCACGTCGACCTCGCCGTCGAGCAGCGTGAGCTCGCCGCCGAAATTGCCCTGCGTGTCGAAGCCGACCTGATCCTTGGGGAAGCCCGCGTAGCGCACGAGCGAGCGCCCGAGATCGAAGGTGCTCACGAGCTTGGCCTTGGTCTTGGTGGCGATCGCGACGGCGTCGCCCACGTGGTCGAAGTGGCCGTGCGTGATCAGGATGAGATCACCCTTGTCGATCGCCGCCAGATCGTCCTTGCCCGTGGGGTTCTTCGGGTTCGTGATCCACGGATCGATCCAGATCGTCTTGCCCTTGGGGGTGTCGACGCGGAAGGCCGCGTGGCCGTACCAGGTGATCTTGGTCCCCGACTGCGTGATCGGCGGAAGCGGCGCGGCCTGGGGCGCGGCGGCCGACGGCGTGGCCGCGCCTCCGCAGGCGGACAGCGACATGCCGAGGGCCAACAGCAGCGGGGCGACGTAACGGGTCATCGGGCTCCTCCTTCGGGTTCGCGTCTCCGACGCCGCGGAGCGGCCGGAGGTTACGCTGAATTGTCGGAGAAATGCGGGCGCGCCCCGCGCTCGCCGGCGCCGGGCTCTGGGCTTCACATGCCGAGGCGCAGCATCGCGTCCACCAGCTGCTCGTGGATCGCCGCGACGAAGAGCCGCGCGTCTGCGACCGACTCGGGCGGATCGCCGTCGTCGGCAGTCGCGAAGTCGTACTGCTCGGGGTGGAACTGCGCGCCGATCACGGGCCAGCCGTCGTCGGTCGAGCGATACGCCTCGGGCACGACGGCGCAGCGCTGCGCGGACGCAGGCTCTCGCGCGACGACGTTGGCGCGCCCGCGACCGGCTCCCGCAAGCGAGGCGCGGCGACCGCGCTCGTCGGCGACGCTCCGCTCGGGCGCGCAGTAGCGCCCTTCGGCCACCACGCGCAGCCGCTCGAGCGGGCCGCTGGGTCGAAAGGCGTCGGCGCGCAGCGCGTCGACGTGCCACTCCGGCAGCGCGTGCGTCGTCGCGCGCCGACGGGGCCCCGCGAGGTCCAAGAAGAGCGGGTCGCCTGCGTCGAAGCGGATCTCGTCGCGCGGCCCCGGCACGCCCGGCCACGCGCGCATCAGCTCGCCCCCGACGCCGCGGATCGGCAGGCCGTCGTTGCGGCGCACGAGCGCGTCGATCTCGCTGGCGTCGTCGCCGTCCCACGCGCCGCGCGCCTCGAGCAGCGCGAGGATCTGCGCCCCGCCGCAGATCCCGACGAACGGCGCGACCCGCTGGCGCACCGCGGGCGCGAGCGCCGCCATCCCGCCGTCGGCCGCGCGACGCAGCGGATCCCATCGCCAATGCGAGGGCGCCCTCGGATCGGGACCGCCCTCGCGACCGGTGAACTCCCAGTCGTTGGCCCCCGAGAGCACCACCAGCGGACGCGGCCAGCTCGCGGCCAAGAGCCGCGCGCCGAGCGCGGGATCGTCCCCCTCGATCGCCTCGATCGCCTCGCCGGAGCTCTCGGTGCGCGCCGCGGCTAACAGCGCGCCGTCCGGACCGAGCGCGCGCGAGAAGCGATCGTCGCGCGCGAGCGCGGGCATCACGCTCGCGAAGCGTCGCTGGAGGAACTTGGCGAAGTAGACGTCGTTGGCGAGCTCGCCGCCGCGCGCGCGGTGCGACTGCGCGGAGGGGTTCGCGTTGACCGAGAGGATCCAGGGCTCGCCGAGCACGGGGCGATCGTCGTCGGCGCGGTACGCCGCGATCTCGCGCACGAACGGGAACGCGCGCGCGCTCGCGCGACCATCGAAGTCGGTCGCCCCGCGCATGACGAGCCTGAGCGCGCGCACGCGCGTGTGCAGGGAGAGCTCGACGAGGGGCCGTCGCAGCGGCAGCTGCTCCCCCTGCGCGTCTGTCGGCGAGCTCGCGACGGTCTGAAAGCGCACCCCGTCCTCGCTGGCCTCGAGGCGCCAGCGCTCCGGCCCCGCGGCCAGGCCGTACCGCCGTCCGAAGCCGCGCGCGCGCGGGCGGCTCGTCGCATCCGCCCCGAGCACCATGGTCACGCGATCGATCGGCGCGGGCTCGACCAGCCGGAAGGTGAGCGACCAGGTCGCGCGGCCAGGCGCGCCGCAGAAGCTCGTCTCGTAGCGCCCGTCGGCCGCCCCGCGCGGGTCGCTCCCGTCGGCCGCCCCGACCGCGTCGACCGACGCGCCCTCGAGCACGTCGCGCGCGCTCTCGAACGCCGTCAGCTCGCGCAGCACCGGCGGGCCGAAGTTGGTCGCGCGCACCGTGAGCCGCAGCGCGCAGGCCTCGGCGTGCAGAAACCAGCTGCGGCGCGTCGGCGCAACGCGTGGCCCCGAGGCCTCCGTCGCGTCCGCGATCGGCTCGAAGCGCGCCCCTTGGAGATCGGCAGGGCACGCGCCCTCGCCCGCGCGGGGCGCGACGAGCTCCCATCCGTACGACGTCGGCACGCCGAGGTTGGTGTGCACGCCCCAGAGCGCGCGCAGCAGGCCGAGGTGCACCGGCTCTCGGAAGCTCGCGCTCCAGCTCCACGACGTCGCCGCGGCGTCGCCGACCCACGCCGTCGACGGGTCGCCATCGAGCGCGCGCGCGGGGTCGGAGT
>JAJXTK010000499.1 GCA_021783935.1 Myxococcales bacterium
GTCGCCGCGCTGCGGCAGCCCTCGCTCGGCCCGACGCTCGGCAGCAAGGGGGGCGGCGCCGGCGGCGGCCGCGCGCGCCTCGAGCCGTTCGAGCGCGTGAACCTCGGCCTCACCGGCGACCTGCACGCCGTCACCTCGGCGCACAACCTGCTCGCCTCGATGGTCGACAACGCGCTGCACTTCGGCACCGTCAAGGGGCTCGACGCGCGCCGCGTGGAGCTGCCGCGCGTAATCGATCTCGACGATCGCTCGCTGCGCCACGTGATGATCGGCCTCGGCGGGGTGCTGCAAGGGGTGCCGCGCGAGAGCCGCTTCGACATCACCGCCGCGAGCGAGGTCATGGCGGTCTTGAGCCTCGCGCGCGACTACGCCGATCTGAAGGCGCGGCTCTCGCGCCTGCGCGTCGCCGCCACCAAGGAGGGCGCCGCGATCACCGCGGCCGACGTGGGGGCCGTCGGCGGCATGGCCGTGGTGCTGCGCGAGGCGATGCTGCCGAACCTCGTGCAGACCCACGAGGGGAGCCCCGCGCTCGTCCACGGCGGCCCCTTCGGCAACATCGCGCACGGATGCTCGAGCGTCGCGGCCACGCGCTTCGCCCTCTCGCGCGCGGAGGTCGTGGTCACCGAGGCGGGCTTCGGCTTCGACCTCGGCGGCGAGAAGTTCCTCGACATCAAGTGCCGCACCGCGGGCGTCTGGCCGCACGCGCTGGTGCTCGTCGCGACCTGCAAGGCGCTGAAGCTCCACGGCGGCGCGCCGCTCGCGCGCGCCAACGAGCCCGACGAGCCCGCGCTCCGCAAGGGGTTTTCGAACCTGCGCCACCACCTCGAGAACGCGAAGCGCGTCTATGGCCTCGACGCGATCGTCGCGATCAACGTCTTCCCGAGCGACACGGAGGCCGAGCTCTCGCTGCTCGAGTCGCTCGTGCGCCAGCTCGGCCACGCGGTCGCGCGCTCCACCGGCTACACAAAGGGGGCCGACGGGGGCCTCGCGCTCGCGGACGCGGTGCGCGCGCAGCTGTCGCGAGCCGACGCGACGCCGACGCCGCGCCCGCTCTACCCGCTCGAGGCCTCGCTCGAGGCCAAGATCGAGGTGATCGCGCGGACGATCTACGCGGCGACCGCGGTCGAATACACGGCCCAGGCCAAGAAGGATCTGCAGCGCGCGGTCGCCTCCGGGCTTTCGAACGCGCCGGTGTGCATGGCCAAGACGCACCTCTCGCTCACGGCGGATCCGGCGAGTGGCGGGTGCCCCGAGCCGCACGTGCTGCCGATTCAGTCGGTGCGGCTGTCGGCCGGCGCGGGCTTCGTCGTCGCGCTCTGCGGCGACATCATGACCATGCCAGGCCTCGGCCGCGAGCCGGCGGTGCTCGGCATGGACCTCACCGACGCCGGCGAAATCGTCGGCCTCAAGTAGCCCCTGCGCGCCCTGGACGGCCGTCGCCTCCGCGTCTACTCGATCGGCGTGAGCGGCGTGAGCGGCGTGAGCGGCGGTCGAAGCGGCCCGGCGGCCATCGTGGTCGACCGACTGACCAAGCGGTACGGCGTGCACGCCGCCGTCGACGGCATCTCGTTCGACGTCCGACGCGGCGAGGTCGTCGGCTTCCTCGGCCCCAACGGCGCCGGCAAGTCGACCACGCTCAAGATCCTCGCGGGCTTCCTCGGCGCGACGAGCGGCCGCTGCCTCGTCGACGGACACGACGTCGCCGTCGACCCCGACGCCGCGCGCCGCGCGACCGGCTACATGCCCGAAGCCGTCCCGCTCTACGGCGAGATGCGCGTGCGCGAGTACCTGCGCTTTCGCGCCGAGCTCAAGGGGGTCGCGCGCGCCAAGCGCACCGAGCACGTCGGCCGCGCCATGGAGCTCGCCCGCGTCGCCGACGTCGCCGACACGCTGATCGAGCACCTCTCGAAGGGCTACAAGCAGCGCGTCGGGCTCGCCGACGCCCTGGTCGCGAGGCCGCCGCTGCTCATCCTCGACGAGCCGACTTCCGGCATGGATCCGAACCAGATCCGCGAGGTGCGCGCCCTCATCAAGCAGCTCGGCGAGGAGCACACGGTGCTGCTCTCGACGCACATCCTCTCGGAGGTCGAGGCGTCGTGCTCGCGCGTCGTGGTCATCGCGAGGGGGCGCCTGGTCGGCGAGGGGGCGCCGGGCGAGCTCGCCGGCAAGGTCCGGCGCGCGCCGCACCTGAGCGCGGTGCTGCGCGGGCCCAAGAAGGCGTGGAGGCCGATCGTCGACCGGCTCGAGGGGGCGCGCCTGCTCTCCGAGAAGCCGGACGGCGACGATCGCGTGCGCCTCGAGCTCGAGCTCGCGGAGAACGACGAGGAGGGGGCCCCGCTCGATCACGGCGCGCTCGTCGAGGCCTTCGCCGAGCAGCTCGTGGGCGCCGACGTCGGCGTGCGGGAGCTCGCGCTCGCGAGCCTCTCGCTCGAGGAGCTGTTCGCGTCGCTCACGCAAGACTCCCCCTCCCCCTCGCAAGCGAGGGAGCCGGGGCCGCCGGGTGAGGTGGTGCCGCGATGAGAGGCTTCTGGCCCGTCTTCAAGCGCGAGCTGTTCGCGTACTTCGTCACGCCGCTCGCGTACGTGCTGATCCTCGCCTTCGTGCTCTGGCAGGGGCTGCACTTCTACCTGCTCGTGCGCTCGTTCGCGGGGCAGGCCGACGCGTCGATCGATCAGGGGCCGGTGCAGGCGTTCTTCGGCAGCGACGTCTTCTATTACATGTCGCTCATCCTGATCTGCCCGTCGATCACCATGCGCCTCTTCGCCGAGGAGCGACGCAGCGGCACCATCGAGCCGCTGCTCACCGCGCCGGTGTCGACCAGCGCGGTAGTGGCCGCGAAGTTCTCCGCGGCGCTCGTCGTCTACGCCGCGATGTGGGCGCCGACGGTGCTCTACCTCGTGATCATGCGCCGCGGCGGCGAGATCGACTGGCGCGTCGCCTCGGTCAGCTACCTCGGCGTGCTCGGCATCGGCGCGCAGTACCTGGCGATCGGCGCCATGATGTCGGCCGTCTCGCGCTCGCAGATCGTCGCCTTCATCCTCTCGTCGATCCTGATCTTGGGGCTCTTCTTGCTCGGCCTCGGCGAGTTCGTGCTCGACGAAGGGGTCGGCCGGCAGCTCTGCTCCTACGTCTCGGTCTGGTCGCAGATGGGCGAGCTCTCGCACGGCGTCGTCGACTCGCGCCGGCTCGTCTTCGACGGCACCCTCGTCGCGCTGCCCCTGTTCGTCACGGTGCGCACCATCGACTCGTGGAGGTGGGGGTGAGCGCCGCGTCCGCGAAGGGGTCGCCGCGGGCAGGCGCGCAGCGCCCGGCGATCTCGGCGCGCCAGAAGCTCGTCGCCTCGCTCGGCGTCGTCGCCGCGGGCCTGCTCGCGGTGCTCGTGAACGTCCTCGCGGCGCGCCACTATCACCGCTGGGACGCGACCTACGCGAAGCTCTACACGCTCTCGCCCCCCACCGAGGCGACGCTCGTCGACCTCGAGCGATCGGGGTCCGACGTCGAGGTCTTCGTCTTCATCGGCCGGGGCGATCCGCTCCTCTCGAGCGTGCGCGCCATGCTCGAGACCTATCAGGCGAAGGCGCCCGAGCACCTCGTCGTGCGCTACCTCGATCCCGACCGCGATCGCGCCGAATTCGCGCGCCTGAAGGTCGAGCTCGAGGTCCACGCCGACAAGGCCGAAGAGGGGCGCATCCTCTCCGACGCCCAGATCGTCGTGCGGCACGGCAAGCAGCTCTGGTACGTGCACACCGAAGACCTGGCCGTCCTCGAGGAGGGGGACGACGCCAAGGTGCGCCCGCGCATCGAGCAGGCGCTCACCGGCGCGATCCGCTCGGTGCTCGCGACCGATAAGCCGCGCCTCTGCTTCACCAAGGGGCACGGCGAGGCGTCGATCGACGACCCCGAGAAGCAGGGGCTCGCGGTCGTGAAGAACACGCTCGCGAAGGACAACTTCGAGCTCGCGAGCGTGGAGCTCGGCAAGCCCGAGGCGACGCTCGCCGGCTGCCGCCTCGTCGCCGTCATCGGCCCGCAGCTGCCGTTCAAGAAGGGCGAGGCCGAGCCGATCGTCGACGCGGTGAAGAGCGGCGGCGCGAGCCTCCTGCTCGCCGCGCAGCCCGACCTCGACCTCGAGAACGCCTCGATCCGCCCCTACCCGCACGGCCTCGACGACGTCGCCGCGCTCGCGGGGGTCGCGCTCGACGACGCCTTCGCGGTCGAGGAGGACCCGTCGCTGAGGCCGCCGAACGACCTAGGCCTCGTCTTCTTCGCGCACGTGCACCCGCACGTCACGACCGACGAGCTGCGCAAGGCCCCCGAGGCCAAGCTCACCGGCGGCGAGCCGCTCGTGCCGGTCGCGTACGCGCGCTCGATGCACAAGCTCGCCACGCCGACGCCCGGGGCGACGCAAGCCGCAGAGCTGCTCGTCTCGAGCGAGCGGTCGTTCACGTTGACCGACGTGCAGGGGTTTCTCACCTCGCACGGCCAGCTGCACCGCCGCCCGAGCGACCGGCAAGGCCCGCTCGACCTCGCGGTCGCCGCCGAGCGTCGGCCGCCTCGCGAGGGGATGCCGCCGGTGCGCATGATCGTGGTCGGCACGTCGTACCCGTTCCTCAACGCCGCCTTCTACGACGCCGCGCCGCCGTCGGTCCTCGCGCGCAAGCTCGGGATGATCTGGCTGTCGTGGCTCACCGCGCGCCCGCCGATCCTCGACTTGCCGCCGAAGCCGAGCGTGCAGATCGCGCTGCACCTGACCGAGGACGATCTGTCGGCGATCGGCCGCTACGTGCTGCTCTACATGCCGATCGCGGTCTTCCTCTGCGGCGCGGCGGTCTGGCTGCGCCGGCGCAGCACTGAGGCCAAGCGGGTGCGGGAGTAGCCCGCGCGGCGCGCGCTCCATGACGCGCGCGCCCCGAGGCCCTGCCGATCGCATCGACGCCTCGGGCGTCGTGCTATGTCTA
>JAJXTK010000018.1 GCA_021783935.1 Myxococcales bacterium
GCGCCGGCCGGCCGCGACGGCCGCGTTCGGTCTCGCGGGCGGCTGTGTGGTCGAGGGGCGCGGGGGGGCGGAGGCGTTCGGGGCGGTGATGGCGGGCGGGTGAGCGGGGGCGGTTGCGGTTGCGGTTGCGGTTGCGGTTGCGGTTGCGATTGCGGTTGCGGGGTCGGTTGCGGTTGCGATTGCGGTTGCGGGGTCGGTCGCGGGTGCGGGGATCGGCTCGATGCGCTCGAACGTCACCGGCTGCGCGTTCGCCGTGGCGGTCACGACCTCGCGCGGGGGCTGCGCGGAGAGGTGGGGGCGCGCTCTGCGATGCGGCGAGCCCGAGAGCGCGAGCGCGACGGCGCCGATCGCGGCAAACGAGGCCGCGAGGACGCCGACCACGCGCGCCTTCGCGTGGCGCGGCCGCAGCTCGGGCATCGACTGCGTCGCGTCCGGCAGGCTCGCGACCAGCGCGAGCGCGGCGTCGGAGGTCGCGCCGCTGGGCATCGACGCGCTGGGCGACGGCGGTGGCGCGCTCACCACGACGGTCATCGCGGGGATGTCGTCTTCGGCGCTGGCGCCTTGCGTGAACGGCATGGGCGCGACCGCGACGAGCGCGCGCGCGAGCTGCGGGAGTGGCGGTGGAGCGAGCCGCGCGGTGGGCACCTCGATCGAGTCTCGCGGCGGCGGGCCCCCGCCGAGCGACGGCAGCGTCGGCCAGTGCGTGATGCGGAGCCGCTCGCCGGGCGCGCTCGCCTGCTCCGGTACGCGCACCATGCGCGTGAGGTCGGCGAACCCGCCGCGCGCCCGACGCGCCGCGAAGCGGGCCTCCGCGCTCAGCTCCGCGGCGCGCATTCGATCGGCGGGGCGCGGGGCGAGGGCGCGCTCGAGGACGCGCCGCACCTGCACGTCGAGATCGCGGCTCTCGAGATCGGCGGGCGAGGTCGGCCACCGCCCCGTGGTCACGCGGTGGAGGAGCGCGCCGAGCGACCAGACGTCGGCCGCCGCGCTCGGCAACGTCGCGTGCTCGGGGCTCGCCCAGGGGGCGTCTCCGTCGAGGGCGCGGCGCAGCGGCGCCGTCGCGAGCTCGATCACCTTCGGCGTGATGCGCGCGTCGGCCGAGCGATGCAACAGCACGCGCTCGGGCGCGAGGGCGAGGTGCGGGATGCCGTGCGCGTGCGCGGCGGCCATCGCCTCGGCGAGCTCGGCGACGAGCTCGAGCGCGGCCCCTGGAAGCAGGCGGCCACGACGCGACAGGAGCTCCGCGAGCGTCTCGCCGTGCAGCAGCTCCGTCGCAATCCACGGGGTGCCCTCGGGCGTCGTACCCGCGTCGAGCGTCTGCGCGATCCCCGCGCACCGCACCGCGCGCGCGCGGCGGGCCGCGACGAAGAGCGCGTGGCGCGCGTCCTGGTCTTCGACCACGGCGCCCGTGATCAGGCGCAGCGCGACGCGCCGATCGGGGACGCGGTCGGCCGCGCACCAGAGCTCGCCGAGCGCGCCCTGTCCGAGGCGATGCAGCAGCCAAAATCGTTCGCAGAGGACGGAGCCAGGATCCGACGACATGACGATGCCCTCCGGCTCGAGTTCTCGAGCGCGTACGCGTTCGTTCGGCGGCTCGCGCGGGCGCGCGAGCACCGCCCTCCGGGGTCGGCGCGGGTCGTGAGTCGGCAGGTGCAATCGCGATGCGAACGCTCGAGGTCCCTCGCGACGCTTGCGGTGTGCGGGGTCGGTGCGAATACGAGCTTGGCGCGGTGGCTCGCGCATGGTCGACCGAACGACGGCTGCGCTCACGCCGAGCGCCGTTGGACAGCGACGAGGCGCTTCGGCGCCCCACGACCGGCCAAGCGCCGCGCAGTCCCCGGCACCGCCCACCAACGCCCGGAATCACAAGGCCGTGGCCACGACTCTCCTTCCGAAGACGGCTCCGGGGTCTGCGCCGACGCGGCTCGGGCGTTGGGCCGGGCTCCTGCTCGCTGCGCTCGTGGTGGTGAGCGTCTCTGCGGGCTGCGCCGCGGACGGAGCCTACGTGGGCGACGCGTATTACGCAGACGGCACCTACGCGGGCATCTACGGATCGCCCGGCGACTGGTGGGACGGCACGTACTACTACTGGTACGACGACCTCTGGTGGTACCGCTACGGCGACCGCTGGGTGATCCTCCATGACGAGCCGCAGGCGCTCTACCAGTGGAGGGCCAACCACTGGGGCTACCGGCCCTACGGCGGCTACTACCGCGCGCGCCCCTACTATCGCGGCGGGCCGATGGTTCGCGCGCCGTATCGCCCGCACGTCAACGGGCCGGGCATGCGCGGCGGCGGCGTTCGTGGTGGCGGCCCACGCGGCGGAGGTCGGGGGCGCCGCTGAGCCGAGGCGACGCGCGGGCGCGCCGAAGCCTACGCACCGCCGAGCGCGAAGAACTGCTTCAGCCCGTCCGGCTTGAGCTCGAACGTCGGCGCCAGCGACGAGTGGCAGCTGTTGCAGGTGAGGACCAGCTTCGGGTCCTTCTCCTTCGCGCCCTTCACCCACGCCTTCATCTTCTCTTTGGCCTCATCCTGGCCGCCCGACTTGCATGCCTCGGCGACGAGCTTGGTCGCGAACTTCGCATGCGCGCACGGCGACGCGGCGAGGGCGCGCCGCGGCGTCGACGACAGGTCGAGCATGCCGAGCACGACACCGAGGGCGAGCGACATGGCGAGCTTCTTGTCCACGGGCCTCCTCCGACGAGCCAGCGTTCGACGGCATTCGAGCCCGGCCATTCAGGCGCGGGCGCGCGCCCAAAAATTGCACGACTTCGAGGCGCAACGCCACGGTTCGCGCCAGGTGCTTCGCCGCGCGAACGGGAGTCATTTGCGCACCAGCAGCCCGATGACGTCGCGGACCCTCTGGGCGCTCGAGGGCTCGAGCACGAGATCGGCGAGCCGGCTGGCGCGCCTGCGTCCGAGCGGCCCGCTCCCTGCCTCGACGAGCTTCTGGCGCGCGATCGCCTCGGCCTCGGCGAACGGGCGCCCGGGGGCGCCGCGCGGGTAGTCGCGATGGGCGCCGAGGCGGACGCCGGATGCGAGCGTCACGGTGAGGCGCGTCGCGAAGGGGAAGCCGAGCGCCGCGAGCGAGCCGCGCTCCGAGCCGCGCTCCGAGCCGCCGCCGAGCATGCCGAGCAGCCGCATCAGATCGGCCGCTAGCTGCGTCGGCGAGAGCGAGAGAGCGAGCTCGGGCAACGCCCCGCGGGCGCGCAGCGGCGCCGCGAGGATCGCGCGCGGATCGACCCCCGACCAGAGCGCGCGCGCGCCGAGCGCCGCGGCGACCTGCAGGCCGAGCTGGCCCGTGAGATCCCACGCGTGCCGGACGCGCGTGCGAGCGCCGAGGGCGCGCGCGTCGCTCGTCGCGGCCGCAAGCGCGTCCTCGGCGAACGCCTCGGGGCGAAGCGCGCCGCCGAGCAGCGCGAGGGCGGTGGTGAGCCCGAGCGAGGAGGCGACCTCGTCGGGCCGCAGCGGGGCGGCGGCGTCGCTCGCTTGCGCGCGCTCGGCGTGCGCGTCGACCGCGGCGCCGAGCAGCGTCGTCTCGACATCGATCGATCGCACGTCGGCTGCGCCGAGCGCGCGCCCGAGGAGCGCGCGCGCCTGGGCGGCGACCTCGACGGCCGCGTCGATCGCCGTCTGGAAGTACGCGCAGCCGGGGTGCTCCTTGACGTGCAGCGTCTCGGCGAGCCACGACTCGCCGAGCCCGCCGAGCCCGCCGAGCCCGCCGCGCGCCGGCAAGAACGACGAGCGCGAAAAGAAGCCGCGCGGGCGGTCGAGCAGATCGAGCGCGCCCGTCACCCCCTCGAAGGCGAGCTCGGCGGCGAGGACGCCGCTCGCCGTGGCCGTGGCGGGGGCGAGGAGCTTGCCGTCGCGCGCGCCGAGGAAGGGCGGCCACAGGGGCGCCTCCGGCTGCGCGAGGGCGAGGGCGAGCGCGTGCGCGTGCCCCGCCGCGTCGAGGCCGAGGACGCGCCCCGCCGCGACGGCGGCGGCCGCGTGGTGCACGAACGGGAGGTCCTGGCTCCCCTGCGGGCCGAGGAACGTCGCGAGGCCGAGGTGCGCGCCGACCTCCAGGGCGGCGGCCTGGGCGAGCTCGAGATCGTTCCACGCGAGATCGGCCGCGGCGCCGAGCACCAGCGGCACCACGACCGCCGAGTGGCCGAGGTGCCCGCCGAGGCAGTAGTCGTCGTAGTCGAGCGCGCACGATCGCGCGGCCGAGGCGACGATCGCCTCGGTGCGCGCGACCGACTCGCCGGTCGACAAGAGCGGGTGGGGCCCGGGGCTGCGGCGCGCCCACTGTGTCACCCGCGCGGCGCCCGGGGCGACGTCCGCCGCGAGCGTCGCCGCGAGCACGCTCGCGACCTGCAAGCGCAGGCGACGGCGCGCCGAGTCGGGGATCTGCTCGGCGCGCAGGCCCGCCGCGAAGGCGCCGAAGGACTCGAGCGTCGAGGGCATCGTTCGACGACGAGGCTACCAGCGCGGCGGCCGCTCGCGCGCTACTTGATGCCGGCGACGTGCACCACGTACCACTCGCCGCGCCAGGAGATCATCGAGAGCACGAGCAGGCTCCCCTCCTTCCCGTCGGCGCGCTGATACCGAATCTTCGAGTGGTAGACGCGGTCGTAGCCGATCTTGTTGTACTCGTCGCCGGGCTTGACCCACGCGGCCTTCGCCGTCGGCACCGCGAGCTCGATGAAGCGCGCCTGCTCGGGGTCGGGCCCGAGCTTCTTGTGATAGGCGTGCAGGTCGCGGTGATACGCCGCGAGCAAGCGGTGCTCGTAGTCGGCGTCAGGCTTGGCGATCGCCTTGACTTGGCGATAGGCGACGAGCGGGAAGAAGGCGTCGTCGGCGAGCTCGGGCCGGTCCTCTACGATGGCGCGCCAGAGGTGCGCGACGCGGACCTTGTACGTCGGCGAGTCGAGCGAGGGCATCTGCTCGGTCTGCGGCAGCGCCCCGCCGTCGGGCGCGAGGAGCTCGGGGACGGCCGCGTCGTCGGCCGAAGCGGCGTCGGCGACCTCCGCGCTGGCGCTCGCGGACGGCGCCCCGGCGTCGACCAGCGGCGCGGCGCTCGCGGCAGACACGACCGCGACCGTGCCCGACGACCCTTGCGCGATCAGCGGGGCAGGGGGCTCTCTTCGCTCGCACGCGGGCTGCGCGAGGGCGACGGCGATCAGCGCGAGGGCGCGGCCGTGCATGGCGCGCTCATACCAGAGCCGCGTCGTGGGCGGGCGCCAAGAAGCCGATGGGGCTCAGCGCGCCGAGGCGCCCGAGCGCTCGGCGGCGCGCCGACGCATCTTTCGATCGACGATGCGCTTCTTGAGGGCGCCCATCTTGTCGATCATCAAGGTGCCGTCGAGGTGGTCGTGCTCGTGCTGGATCGCGACCGCGAGCAGCCCCTCGGCCTCGAGCTCGAACGGCTCGCCGTCCCGGTCGAGCGCCCGCACGCGCACCTTGGCCGCGCGCTCGATCTCCTCCATGACGCCGGGGAACGAGAGGCACCCCTCTTCCCACACGAGCTCGCCCTCCTTGGAGACGATCTCGGGGTTGATGAAGACCCGCAGCTTGGAGGGCTCGTCGTCGCCGGCCGTGTCGATCACGAAGATGCGCAGCGGCTCGCCGATCTGCGTGGCTGCCAGCCCGACGCCGGGCGCCGCGTACATGGTCTCGGCCATGTCCTCGACGAGCTGCTGGATCGTCGGGGTCACGGCGGCGACCACGGCCGCCCTCTGGCGCAGGCGCGGGTCTGGGTAGTGGTAGATCGTGCGGACGGCCATCGGTCTCGGGAATGTAAATCCCGCGCTCTGGTCCCGCAAATCGTGGCTTCGACTACTTCTTCCCCTCGCGTCGGCGCGCGGCGAAGAAGCGCCTGAGCCGATCGGCGCAGGCGTCGGCCTCCACCCCTTCGACCACCTCGAGGCGGTGATTGAGCCGCGGATCGCTCGCGATCTCGAACAGCGAGCGCACCGCGCCGGCCTTCGGATCGCGGCAGCCGAAGACCACGCGCGCGACCCGGGCGTTGACGAGCGCGCCCGCGCACATGGGGCAAGGCTCGAGGGTGACGACGCACGTCCAGCCGTCGAGGCGCCAGCGACCGACCAGCTCGGCGGCGCTGCGCAGGGCGATGATCTCGGCGTGCGCCGTCGGATCTTCGCGCGCCTCGCGCAGGTTTCTGCCGCGCGGCGCGCCGGCGAGGTCGAGCGTCGGCGGCACGAGCACGGCGCCCACCGGCACGTCGCCCGCCTCGGCGGCCGCGTCGGCCTCCAGCAGCGCGAGCTCCATCGCCGACGACCACGGCTGCGCGAGCGAGAGGGGGCTCGCGCTCTCGGCGTCGGCGGGGCTCGGGTCGAAGGGGGTGGTCATCGTGGGGCGGCGACGGACGAGCCGGGCGCGCGCGGGACCGATCGCGCCCGATGACGTAGCGTACAGCGCGATGGAGAGCCCGCGCGTCTTCGCGTCCATCCTCGCCTTCGTGGCGGCGTGCGGCGGCGCGTCCGTGCCGCCGAGCTCGCAGTGCAGCTCGGCGAGCGGCTCGACGCTCGGCCCCCTCGACCCGCACGAGGCGCAGCCCCGCACGCCGGAGGGGGCCATCGCGCGACTGTTCGGGCCGGCGGAGGCTTCGGGCGACTGGTTCGCCCCGAGCTTCCTCGTGCAGATCCCGCTGGAGAAGGTCCGCGCGATCGTCCGCAGCATGAAGGACGAGCTCGGCGCGCTGCGCGCGGTCCGACGCGCCGAAGGCGGCTTCGAGTGCGACTTCGAGAAGGGGACCGTGCCCGCGGAGGCGGACCTCGACCAGCAAGATCGCTTCGTGCACCTCTTCTTCCACCCGCCGCGCGTGAAGGGGCGCACGATCGAGGCCGCGCTCGCCGCGGTGCGCGCGCTCCCCGGCAAGGCGAGCCTCTTGGTGCTCACCGACGGCAAGGAGCGCGCGAGCCTCTCGCCCGACGCGCCGCTCGCCGTCGGCTCGGCCTTCAAGCTCGCGGTGCTCGAGGCGCTGCGCGGGCAAATCGCCGCCAAGAAGCGGCAGTGGAGCGACGTCGTCGAGCTCGATCCCCGCTGGAAGAGCATGCCGACGGGCTTCTTGCAGACCTGGCCCGAGCACGCGCCGCTGACCCTCTACGCGCTCGCGGCCCTGATGATCTCGCAGAGCGACAACACGGCGACCGATCAGCTGCTCTCGCTGCTCGGGCGCGCCGAGGTCGAGCGCCTCGCGCCGCACGATCGCCCGCTGCTCGCCACGCGCGAGCTCTTCGTCCTCAAGTCGCGCCCGAACGGCAACCTGCTCGCCCGCTTCCGCGCCGAGGACGAGGCGGGGCGCCGGGCGCTGCTCGGGGAGCTCGACGACCAGCGGCTGTCGGCCGGGGACCTCGAGCTCCAGCAGCCGACCGCGCTCGACGTCGAGTGGCACCTGAGCGCGCGCGAGCTCTGCGCGCTCATCGAGAAGGTCCATGACCTGCCGCTGATGTCGATCAACCCCGGGCCCGCGAGCCCGGCCGACTGGACGTCGATCGCCTACAAGGGGGGCGCGGAGCCGGGGGTGCTCAACATGACGACGCGCGTCTCGACCGGGGGCCGCGCGCACTGCGTGGTCGCGACGTGGAACGACGACCAGCGGGCGCTCGAGGAGCCGAAACTCTTCTCCGCATATGCTGCCCTGCTCGCCGTGCTACGCGACGAGGGGTGATGCGCGCGCGCGGCTCGGCCCCGATCTTGGCGGCGCTCCTCGGGGCGCTCGGCTGCGAGCCGACGCCGGGCACCCCGATCGTCGACACGGGGCTCTACACCGACGACGGCGGCGACGACGGGGCGACCTGGGAGACGATCCCGCCCGACACGACGCCCCCCGACGTCGGGCTCTACGACGCGCCGGCCGTGCCCGACGGCAACTGCATGGTCTACCCCGTCGGCGACTCGGCGGTGCTCTCGATCGAGTGCGACCCCGGCACGACGTGCGACGTCACCAGCATCATCCCGATGTGCGCGCGCAACGAGGACGGCGGGGTGCAGTGCGGCAACATCCGCTGCAACAGCGGCGGCGGGTGCAGCCCCGATGGCCAGCACTGCGTCGGGTTCGCCGATTCGATGTGAGGATCGGGAAGCGCCCCTGAAGCCACGGCTCTGCCGGTGGTGCTTCACGGCTCAGATCGCCACCTGCTTCTGATCGGCCTGCACCTCGACGGGCTTCACCTGCACGGTGAAGGTCTTGCCGTCCCACGCCACGACGGTCACGCGCCCCTTCACGGTGCGCCCCATCGGCGCGTCGGCCCTCCAGCGGACGACCCAGCGCGTCTTCGCCCACGCCTCTTGCGACGCGAGGAGCGCGTACAACCCGGTCGCGCCCGCGTCGGTGACCTCGCCGAGCAGCGCCTCCGGCTCTTCGCCGTCGGTCGCGGAGGCGAGCACCACGCGCGCGTCGAGGTCCTCCCACGTCAGGAGCGCGAGCGTGCCCGCGCCGCTGAAGAGCGAGAGCTCCTTGAGCTTGCGGCCGATCGCCGCCTTCGCGGGCTCGCCGCCGGCCGCCGTCGGGTCGCTCAACAAGAGCCCGAGGCGGCTCGCCGACCAGAGGCGCGCCCACTGACGCGGATCGTTCGGTCCAGGCGTCCCCTCGCCCGCCATGACCTCGCGCTCGATGCGCAGCGCCTCGTCGACGCGTCCGGCGCCGGCGGCCGACGCGGCGAGCCGCAGCCACGACGGCTGGCTCTTCGGCTCGAGATCGGTGAGCGTCTTGTACTGACGATAGGCCGCCGCATACCACCCCTGGCGCAGGTACACGTCGCCGAGCGCGCGCCGCGAGGCCGGGTTCTCGCCATCGAACTCCACGATCTCGGAGTAGGTGCGCAGCGCCTCGTCCCGCTCGCCGGCCTCGGCCAGCACGTCGCCGAGCTGCGTCGCGAGCAGCGGGGTCATCAGCCCCCGATCGCGCAGGCGCCGCCCGTAGCCGAGCGCCTCTTGGCGATCGCCCTTCTTCGCGAGCAGCCGAATCAACCGCAGCTCGCCCGCGGGGTCGCCCGGCGCGACGAGCATCGCCGCGCGCACCAGCTGGATCTGCGCGTCGATCTCCTTCTTCTCGAGCAGCCGTCGATCGAGATCGAGCCAGTCGACGCGCCCGTACAGCACGCGCGACACCGCCGCCGCGAGGCGCACGTCGACGGTGCGTCGCAGGATCGCCCGCGCGACGTACTGCTGCGCCTCGGGCTCGCCGGCGAAGTGCGCGAGCACCTGCTCGGCTCCGTCCTCGGTCGCGATCCTCGCCTGCACGAGCTGCAAGAGCGCCGCCTGATCGCGGAAGTCGGGCAGCTCGCACGCCGCGCGCGCGGCCTCGTACTGCGTGATCAGATCCGTGGCCGATTTCGCCTGCGAGAGCCGACGGCGCCAGAGCACGATGCGCTCGGCCAGCGGCCGGCTCGCGACGTCGGAGCAGCGCGAGAGCGGGCGGATCGGGCGCGGCGTCGGCGTCGGCCTCACCCCGATCGAGACCAGCGGCACGCCGGGCGGCGGCGGGGGGGTCGTCGTGGCCGACGCGATCGACGCCGGCGTCGCGAGCGGCCGCTGCTTGGCCGCGGGCGGCGCGCCCAGGACCGGGACCCGAGGGCCGTCCACCGCCACGGCCCCCGCGGCCTCGTCGGGCGCCGCCTTCTTCTCGCCCTCGCTCGCGAGGTCGTCGCCGAGGCGATCGCCCTTGTCGTCGGCGCCGTGGCCGAAGCCGCCCGGGCTGCCGCCGACGCGCAGGCCTCTGGAGGCCGCCGACGGCTCGTCGACCTCGTCCCTCGGCGAGGAGGGGTTGCCCATCGCCCCTTCGGCCCCCTTGCGGCGCGCGCCGGTGCTGCCGGTCTTGTCGGTCACCGCCTCGGTGGTCGTCGTCACGGGCGCGTCCTCCGACTTCGAGCACCCCCAGCTGGTCGTCGGGCCGAGCAAGAGCCGGCCGAGCGAGCCTCTGCCCTGATCGAAGTCGCGCGTCGCGATCGACGACAGCCGCACGCCGCGCAGGCGCGAGCTGCGCCGCTCGATCCCCCAGCGCGCGTACGACGACTCGCTGTCGAGCGCGAGGATGCTGGAGTACGGCGTGACCAGCCCGTACTCGAGGCCGAGATCGAGCACCTTCGATCGCACCTCGTCGGCCTGCCCGCCGCCGAGCAGGCGCCGCGCGTACTCGTTCGCCCACAGCCGCGGCGCCATCGGCGCGATGCCGCTCTCGACGACCTCGAGGTCGTAGGCGTCGTCGAAGCTCTGCCCGCCGACGCGCCCCTTGACGTGCACCTTGTCGGGGAGCTTGTGGTGCGTGCGCGCGTAGAGCACGAGCTCCTCGCCGCGCGCGAGCTTGCCGGTCGCCGACGAGAAGGGCTGATCGAGCCCGGCGCCGAGATCGATCTCGAGGTCGGTGATCGTCGGCATCTTGATGGCGCTCGTGAGGCGCAGCGCCTGCTCGGTCGTCTGATCCCCCTCGTCGACGCGGAAGTGGCGTCCGCCGCCGACGCGCGACAGCTGCGCGAGCAGCTCGTGGCGCGCGTCGGGCCCGGTGCCCACGGTGAAGAAGCGGGCGCGCGAGCCCGAGATCGAGCGGCGCAGGCGCTCCGTCAGCCCCTCGGCCGTCGTCTCGCCGGAGGTGGCGGCGCCGTCGCCGACGTAGACGACGGCGGGCTGCTCGGCGCCGTGCAGGCGCTCGAGCGCGGGCTCGAACATCGCGCCGAGATCGGTCGCGCCGCCGATCGCGTGCTCGGCGAGCTTCTCGAGCGCCTTGGAGATGTCGGCGTCGGTCGCGGCGGCGAGTCCCTTCTCGGGGTAGACGACGCTGGGCGTCACGTCGAGCGCGACGAGCGCGAATCGGTCGCCGTCGGCGAGCGATCGCAGGATCCCCTCGGCCGCAGCGTTGCGCAGCTGCTTGCTCGCGTCGTCGCCGCCCGCGGAGGTGTCGACCACCACGACGACCTCCCCCTTGGCCGGCGGCAGCTTGTCGAACGCGACCTCGGGGACCCAGCGGACCATCAGGTAGTCGGCCTGATCGGCGCCGCCCGGGAAGCGCCACGCGCGCAGCGCCTTGCTCTTCGGCGCCGAGAGCTCGATCTGGAAGTCGGCCCGCGGCACGTAGCCGCTGCGGCGCATCGACACGACGCCCGTCGCGTCGTCGTACGTCGCGTCGAGCGAGGTCGCGACCGCGCGCCCCTGCCAGGCCTTGCCGAGATCGACCGAGACGGCGAGCTCGTCGAAGCGCGCCGGATCGTCCGATCGCATCGGGTAGACGTAGCGGAGCTTGCCCTCGACGATCGGCAGCACCTGCATGTAGCGGAGCACCACGCGCCGCGTGCCGTTCGAGGGGATCGGGTAGATGCGCGCGCGGTAGCTGCGCCCGTCGATCCATTCGAGCAGCGCCGGGTCGTTCGCCGACGCGACCGCCTGCGCGTAGACCGCCTGCGCCTCGCGCTTCTCGACGACCTCCCCCTCGACGAGCTCGCCGTTGGTCTCGAGCGCGAAGCTCGTGACGATCGCCTCGGGCGGCACGGTGAACCAGTACCACCCCTCGATGGGCCGGCCGCCGGGGTTGCCGAAGGTCTGGTCGACCTCGGTCTCGGCGAGGCCGTCGCGGATGACGCCGCGCACCGTCTGGCGCGCGATGGTGAGCTTGCGCGCCGGGGCGCCGGGGAGCCCTTGCGGATCGATGCCGTAGATGCGGCCGCTGCCGCTGCCGCTCGCATGGGGGCCGGCGGTGGGCGCGCTGTCGCCCATGCCGCCGGTCCAGTCTTGCCAGAAGGCGACGGGCCCGAGCTTCGGCGCCTCGCTGCCCGTGGCGGTGCCTTGCTCGCCCGCGTTGATCTCCACGCGCCCGCCGGGCGACGAGAGGATCGCGAGGCCCCGCGCGACGTAGACCTGGACGTCGTCGCCGCTTCGCCGGATCGACAGCCCCGCGCTCGAGGCCGACACGACGTGCTTGCCGAGCGTGCACGCGACCGCCTCCCCCTCGCCGAAGGGGGCGTCGAGCCACGCCTCGCCGCGCTCGAGGGTGAACCCTTTGGCCTCGAGCACGAGCTCGGTGTCGCCGCGAAGGAACACGCTCGCGCCGTCGCCGGTGCGGATGAGCGCGCGCGCGCCGGCGGCCGTCTTCACGCGCGACGAGACGGCGAGCGGCGTGCCCGAGATCGCCTGCCGCGCCCCCGCCTGCGCGCCCGGCTCTTCGACCGTGACGTCGCCGGATGCGAGGTCGAGCCGCGCGCCGATCGCCCGCGTCGTGACGACGTGTGGCTGGGTGCGGCCGCCGAAGTAGCCGACGAGCGCGAGGCCCACGAAGATGATGCCCGCGAGCAGGAAGAGCATGCCCCGATGGCTCTCGCGCTTCGGCGGCGGCTCGTGGGGCGGGGTCGAGTGCGGCCTCGGCGCCGGCGGCCGCGGTGGGTGCGAGGAGGGGCGCTTCTGCGCCTCGGGATCGCTCGGCTCTTGGTGCGGCGGCGGCGGGGGCAGGTCGTCGGTCATGTGGGCCTCGATGTGGACGGACGAACGGACAGCAGGATCTGTCGATTCGTTCCGACACGCGAGGCGTGGCCGTCGTGGGTCCCCTCGCGCACCGCTCCCGTGCGCGGGCGGGTCCTTCGAGCTCGGAAGGTGCTGGGCGGCGCGTCGAGGCGCTCGCGCACCCCGGCGCGGGTCAGGAATCGTCCTTCGCCGCGCCGTCGGCCATGCCCCAGCGCTCGAGCTTCCGATAGAGCGTGCGCCGATCGAAGCCGAGGATTTGCGCGGCGGCGCGCTTGTTACCGCCGACGGCCTCGAGCACGCGCACCACGTACCGACGCTCGATCTCCTCCATCGGCACGAGCTCGCGAGGATCGTCCGACGCGACCAGCGGCGTCGCGTTGGGTCGGTAGGCGCGGATGCGCTCGGGCAGGTCCTCGACCGTGATTTGGTCGAGCGGCATCAGGGCCACCGCTCGCTCGACGCAGTTCTGCAGCTCGCGGACGTTGCCCGGCCAGTCGTAGGCGAGCAGGCGCTCCGCCGCCGGCGCCGTCAGCCCCGTCACGCGCTTGCCCATCGAGCCCGCGAAGCGATCGACGAACGCCTGCGCGATCAGGAGCACGTCGGCGCCGCGCGCGCGCAGCGGCGGCAGCGCGATGCGGATCACGTTCAGCCGGTAGTAGAGATCCTCGCGGAAGCTCTTCTGCTCGAGGGCGTCCTCGAGATCGCGGTTGGTGGCGGCGACGATGCGCGCGTCGAAGGCAACCTCGCGATCCGCGCCCACCGGGCGCACGACGCGATCCTGCAAGGCGCGCAGGAGCTTCGGCTGGAGCACCAGCGGCAGGTCGCCGACCTCGTCGAGGAAGATCGTGCCCCCGTCGCCCTGGAGAAACAGCCCCGGACGCGCCGTGCGCGCGTCGGTGAACGCGCCCTTCGCGTGGCCGAAGAGCTCGCTCTCGAGGAGGTTCGACGGCACTGCCGCGCAGTTGATCGCGACGAACGGGCCGGCGCGGCGCGCGCTGCGCCGATGGATCGCGCGAGCGACGATCTCCTTGCCCGTGCCGCTCTCGCCGGTGATCAGCACGTTCGTCTCGACGTCGGCGACGCGCGCGAGCAGGGACTGCAGCTGCAGCATCGGCTCGCTCTGGCCCAGGACGTCCTCGAACGACTGGGTCGCGTCGATCGCGCGCCGCAGGCGCCGCACCTCCGCGCGCAGGGCGCGGTGCTGCGCGGCGCGGTCGAGCGTCATCGCGAGGTCGTCGAGCTCGAACGGCTTGGTGAGGAAGTCGTAGGCGCCGGCGCGGATGGCGGCGGTCGCCGTCTCGAGGCTGCCGAACGCCGTGATGACGACGACGGGGAGGTCGGGCCGGTCGGCGACCACGCGCTCGCACAGCGTCGCGCCGCTCATGCCGCGCATGTTGAGATCGGTGACCAGCGCATCGAAGTCGTTGTCGCGCACGCGCGAGAAGGCGTCGGCGCCGGAGGTCGCCCAATCGACCGAGAAGCCCCGCTTGCCGAGCCCAGCCTTGAGCAGCTCGCAGACGCTGCGGTCGTCGTCGACGATCAGGACGCGTCGCTGCATTCGGCCTCCTCGAGCGGCAAGTGGATGGTGAAGGTGCTACCGCGACCGCGCTCGCTGCGCACGTCGATCCAGCCGAGGTGCTCGCGGACGATGTCCCGCGCGACGGGCAGACCGAGCCCCGTCCCGTGGCCGACGGCCTTGGTGGTGAAGAACGGATCGAAGACGTGCGGCAGATCGTCCAGGTCGATCCCCTCGCCCTCGTCGCGCACGGCGATGCGAACGAACTCCGTGGCCTGGTGCCCGATTTCCGCCGGCGGCGCCTCGCGCGCGCGATCGATCGTGACGGCGAGCGCGCCGCCGTTCGGCAGCGCGTCGAAGCCGTTGACGACCAGGTTCGTGAGCGCCTGCTGCAGCTGGCCCGCGTCGGCGCGCACCCGCCCAGGCTCGCCGCGCTCGTCGAGCGTCACGACGATCGATCGCTTCTCCGCGAGGGGCTGCAAGAGGCTCAGCGTGTCGCGCACGAGGTCCCGGACGTCGAGCAGTTGCCGGCTCGTGTCGCGCCGCCGCGCGAAGTCGAGCAGCCCACGGATGCTCTGCGCCATCCGCTCGGACTGCTCGGCGATCGCGCCCGCCGCGGCGCCGACCTCGTCGCCCTCGATCTCCCGCGCCCGGATCATTTTCGCCCAGCCGGAGACCACCTGCAGCGGCGTGCCGAGCTCGTGCGCGATGCCAGAGGCCAGCTTGCCGACGACCGCCAGGCGCTCGGCGTGGCGCAGCTGCTCGAGCGCCGCGATGCGCGCCGAGGTCGCCTGCGCGAGCGCGGCCTGCGCGTCGGCGAGGCGCGTGCACATGCGGTTCATCTCGCGGGCGAGCTCGCCGACCTCGTCGTCCTGCGCGAGCTCGAGCGGGGAGCCGAGGTCCCCCTCGCCGATGCGGCGCGCCTTCGCGGCCAGCGCGCGCATCGGCCGTCCGACGACCCACGCGCCGGTGGCGATCGCGATGCCGATCGCCACGAGCGCGAGGACGATGGTCGTCGCGATGCTCGTCGCGATCATCGACCGGACATACCGCTGCTTCTCTGCGAGCGACTGCGCGACCTCGATGGCGGCCGCGCGACCGGTCGCGGTCGTGAACGGCACGTAGGTGACCAGGTGCGCGGCGTCGCCGAGCCGCTGCAGCTCGACCACCTCGTGCCCTTCGGCCACGGCGTCGAGGCGAGAGCGCCGCACCTCGGGCTTGTGCGCGAGCTCCTCTCGGGTCGGGTCGAGCAGCACCCACCGGAACGAGACGAAGGGATCGTGCTCGTTCGCCTGCGCGATGAGCCGGAGCGCCCGCGGCTCTCCGTCGGCGCGGATGACCTCGGAGATCAGCGCGGCGAGGGTGCGACCGAGCAGCTGGTTGTGCCGCTGCGAGTCGGCCTCCAAGAAGCTCTGTTCGCGCCGAATGGCCAGCGCGGAGTGCACCGACATGACCGAGGCGATGCCGAGCACGAGCCAGAGGGTGAGCTTGCGGGCGAGCTTCATGCGGAGAACCTGTTGCCGCGCGGCTGGGGTGCTCGGCCCTCCGCGCGTCGTGGGCCACTTCGGACCGCCGCAGCAATGAGCGTGCGCGCCCGCCGAGCCGGAGAGCGCCGCCTTGGACGGGAAAGTCCGTGGGTTTGATGCGACCAAAATGCCACATGGGGCAGGGTGGCTCGCCGGCTGGCGCCGGCGACGGCGCGGGGAAGCGAGGCCGGCGCGCGCGCGCCGTCGCGACCGCACCTCGATGGCCACGACGAGCTTCGCGGTGCGGGGGCCGAGAGCGCGCGACGCGCCCTCGCGCGCGGGGCCGATGCGGCAAATCGCCCCACTCGACCGTGAAATGGCCCGGCTTTTCTCGGTCGCACCCGGAGTCGCCCGGTTCTTGCTCCACGGCCTCGAATGCATCGACTCACCCCATGGCTCGAGGTGGTCGTCGCGCGCCGGATGCAGGTGCTCGTCGCGACCGACTTCGACGGGACGATCGCGCCCATCGTCGCGGATGCCTCGCGCGCGCTGCCCGACGTGCGCGCCGTCGAGCTGCTCGATCGGCTCGCCCAGACGCCCGGCGTGCGGGTCGCCTTGCTCACCGGTCGCGGCCTCGAGGACGCCGCGGTGCGCCTGCGCGGCCTGCGACGCGCGTGGATCGGCGCCGAGCACGGCAGCGTCTTGCTCGACCCCGCCGGTGACGTCACGAGCGACGAGCCGGTCGTCGACGTGGCGAAGCTCGCGGCGCTCGCCGTGCGCGCCGCGGAGATCTCGCTCGACACGCCCGGCGCGTGGATCGAGCCGAAGCCCGGCGCGGTGGCGCTGCACCTGCGCGGGGTTCCCGCGCACGCCGTCGAGCGCTTGTCCGAGCGCTTCCGGGCCGTGGCGAGCGTCGCCGGCGCGCGGCTGCTCGAGGGCCGATCGGTCCTCGAGGCGCGCTTTCGACGCGGCGACAAGGGAACGGCCCTGCGCGCGCTCGTCGCCGATCGTGCGGCCGAGACCGCGGTGATCTACGCGGGCGACGACCTCACCGACGAGGCCGCGTTCGCCTTCGTGCGCGCGCTGCCGCACGGGCTCGCCTATCACGTCGCGTCCGAAGAGCGCCCCGCGGCGACGCACGCGCACGCGGCGCTCCCGAGCCAGGCTGCGTGGATCCACGTGCTCGGCATCATCGTCGAGGCCCTGCACGCGCGAACGGTCGCGGCCGCATGAGCGCGCCGCCCGACGCCGCCGCCACGCCGCGGGGGCGCATGCGGCGTGAGAGCTTCCGGATGCGCCTCGCCGACGTGCTCCGCGGCCGGCGTCTGGTCGTGGTCTCGAACCGCGAGCCGATCGTCCATCGCTGGCGTGCGGGGCGCATCGAGACGCTCACGCCGGCGAGTGGCCTCACCACCGCGGTGCTGCCGCTCGTCACCGCGTGTCACGGCACTTGGGTCGCCCACGGCGCGGGCGACGCCGATTTCGAGCTCACCGACGCGCGTGACGGGCTCGACGTCTTTCCCGATCCCGGTCGGCACCGTCGCTATCGCCTGCGCCGCGTGCGCCTCGAGCGAGAGATCGAGGACGGGTACTACTACGGCTACGCCAACGAGGGGCTGTGGCCGCTGTGTCACGCCGCGTACACCGCGCCGATCTTTCGACGGAGCGACTGGGACGAGTACGTCAAGGCGAACGAGCGCTTCGCGGTGGCGGTGCTCGACGAGATCGGCGCCGACGACGCGCTCGTGCTCGTGCAGGACTACCACCTCGCGCTGGTGCCCCGCATGTTGCGTCGTGCGCGCCCCGACCTGCTGATCGCGCAGTTCTGGCACGTGCCGTGGCCGTCGAGGGAGACGATGCGCGTGTGCCCGCAGCTGCCAGAGCTGCTCGACGGCCTGCTCGGCAACGACCTCCTCGGCCTTCACACGCGGCACCACGTCGACAACTTCCTCGAGACGATCGATCGCGGAATCGAGGGGCTCGTCGAGACCGAGCGGCGCACGGCGCAACGCCAAGGCCATCGCACGTTCGTGCGCGCGTTCCCGATCAGCATCGACGTCGACGAGGTCGCCTCGCTCGCGCAGGAGCGGACGCTCGAGGAGGCGTACCCCGAGCTCGCGCCTCGGCTGCGCGGTCGCACCATGCTGCTCGGCGTCGATCGCCTCGACTACACCAAGGGGATTCCGCACCGGCTGCGCATGATGGAGATCCTGCTCGAGCGACACCCGGAGCTGCGCGGGCGCCTGACGTTCGTCCAGGTCGGCGCCCCGACGCGGAGCGTGCTCCCGCGCTATCGCGCGCTCGCGGACGAGGTGGGAACGCTCGTCGCGGAGCTCAACGAGCGCTTCGGCACGCAGGACTGGCGGCCGATCGAGTACCTCTCGGAGCACCAGGATCGGAGCGACGTCGCGGTGCTGATGCGGCACGCGGACGCGTGCTTGGTCACCTCGCTCCACGACGGCATGAACCTCGTCGCCAAGGAGTACGTCGCCTCCCGCGCGCCGGAGGCGGGAACGCTGGTGCTCTCGAAGTTCACCGGCGCCGCGCGCGAGCTGCCCGAGGCGTGCTTGATCAACCCTTACGACATCGACGGCAGCGCGGAGCTGCTGCTCGAGTCGCTGCGCCTCGACGAGTCCGCGCGCCGCGAGTCGATGGCCCAGATGCTCCGGCACCTCTATCGCAACGACATCTACCACTGGGCGCTCGAGCTGCTGGTCAGCGTGGACGAGGTCGATCGGGAGCGTCGCGCGCGGATGTTCCCCGGCAACTGAGGCGACGCCCGGGTCGTCGCGCGCCTCGAGCGTCGTGCGCAGGCCTCGAGGGAGGCCGCGTCACTTCGGCCCGAAGTCCCGCACGATCGCGACCATGTCCTCGAGCGTCTCGCGCCGCCTCGCCAGGTCGGGGTAGGCGGGCATCAGGCCGCTCTTGCCCGAGGCCTTGCCCCCCTTGAGGACCATGGCGCGGATCTCGTCGTCGGTGATGCCCCGCTGGAAGTCGCGCGAGGTGAAGTCCTGCGGCTTGGTCTTGTACTGCGCGGCCGAGGGGCCGTTGCCGGTGCCGTCGGCGCCGTGACACTTGCCGCAGCGAGCGACGTACTCGTTGCGCGACGCCTCGCTCGGCACGCGCGGCGGCTTGGCGTCGGCGACCTCCTGGCCCGCGCCGGCGCCCGCGCCGCCGTGGCCGCAGCTGCAGCTGCACCCGCGGCTACATGCGGAGAGCACGAGCGCGAGGGGCACGAGCGCGGCGTACGTGAAGAGGCGAAATCGGCGCATGGGGGCTCGCACGAGGGGGCGGGGACGAGCCTCCATGTGTACGTCGTTCGGCGCCGACGCCGCAAGGTACGTCGCCCGCCCTTCTGCGCGATACTCGCGCCCCGGTCGCCTTGCACCGCGCGAACCTGCCATGACGCTCCACGCCTACCGCAGCCAGCGCGTCGAAGCGCTCGTCGACGCGCTCTCGCGCGCGATGGTCGAGGGGCGCCCCGACGATCCGTTCGCGCCGATCCCGATCGTCGTCGGCAGCCGCGGCATGGAGCGCTGGCTCAGGCACGAGCTCGCCACCCGGCTCGGCGCCGTCGCGCGCCTCGAGTTCCTCTTCCCGCGCGCCACGTTCGATCGGGCGGCGCGCTGGCTCGTCGACGCCCCGCGTGCGCTCGACCCATGGAGCGCGGTGCCGCCCGCGAGCGCGGCGCGCGATCCGTGGGGTGAGGCGCGCCTGATGCTGCGCGTGCTCGAGCGCACGCGGGCGCGGCTCGAGGCGCCGAGCTTCGCGCGCGTGCGCCGCTACCTCGGCGAGGTCGGCCCGGACGTCGGCGCGCGAGAGCTCGCGTTCGCCGAGCAGGTCGCCGCGGTCGTCGCGCGCCTGCACTACGACCGCCCCGAGGACGCGCTCGCCTTCGCGAGCCACCCGGAGCGCGCCGACGCGGCGCACGCGTGGCTCGCGGCGCTCGTGGCCGATCTGGAGGGCGAGACCGACGAGAGGTCTCCAGCGCGCCGCTTCGCGGAGCTCGCCGCGCTGCCGCCGACCGGGAGCGCGCGGTCGCTGTTCGTCTTCGGGCTGTCGACGATGCGCCCCGGCGACAAGCTGCGCCTCGGCGCGCTGTCGCGACACCTCGAGGTCCACCTCTTCGCGCTCGCGCCGTCGTCGGAGTGGTGGGAGGACGTTCGCAAGCGCAGCGCGCAGCTCGCTGCGCTGCGCAAGGCGACCGACCCGCACGAGATCGAGGCGCTGCTCGCGGAGCTCGCGCGAAACAACGCGCTGCTCGCGGCCGACGGCGAGCCGAGCCGCGATCTGCAGCTGTGGCTCGAGGAGGTCGGCTACGACGAGCCGATCGCGCCGGCGCCGATCGCGCCCGGGCGCACGCTGCTCGAACGGCTCCAAGCGTGGATCGATCGCGCCGAGGACAACCCGCGCGCCGGCGGGCCCGACGGGGCGCCGTGGCGCGCGCACGCGGGCTGCGCCTCGATCGAGATCCACGCCTGCCACGGCGCGCTGCGCCAGTGCGAGGCGCTGCGCGACGAGCTGCTGCGCCGCTTCGCCGCCGACGAGAGCCTCGAGCCGCGGCACGTGCTGGTGATGACCCCCGACATCGCGACGTACGCGCCCCTGCTCGCGGCCGTCTTCGCGCGGCGCTCCGCCGGGGCGCCGGCCATCCCGCTGCACGTCGCCGACCTCGGGCTCAGGGCGCAGAACCCGATCGCCGAGGCGCTGCTCTCGATCCTGGCGCTCGCCGACGAGCGCGTCACCGCCTCGCGCCTGCTCGATCTGCTCGGCTCGTCGCCGCTGCGCGCGCGCTTCTCGCTCTCGGAGCAGGACGTCGCCGACCTGCGCGAGCTGGTCGTCGCGTCCGGCATCCGCTGGGGCTGGGACGCCGACGATCGCGCGCGCCACGATCAGCCCGCGATCGACCAGAACACCGTGCGCTTCGGCCTCGAGCGGCTCGCGCTCGGCGTGCTGATGCACGATCCGGGGGGGCTCGGCGTCGTCGCGTCGGGCGAGGGGGCGCTCGCGCCCGCGGTGCCGCTCGAGCTCGCGACGCGCGATCGGGTCGAGCGCTTCGGCAAGCTCGCCGACGTCTGCGATCGTCTGCAGCAGGTCGTCGCGCGCCTGGAGGCGCCGGCGACGCTCGGCGCGTGGCGGCGCAGGCTCGTCGCGATCCTCGATGAGCTCACGCAGCTCGACGAGGAGGCGAGCTGGCTGCGCGCGCAGGTCGACGAGGCCCTCTCGGCGCTGCTCCCCGACGAGGGCGACGAGGGGCGCGCCTTCGATCGCGCCGCCGTCGTCGCGCGCCTCCGCGGGGCGTTCGAGCTCTCGCAGCACGGGGATCGACCGCTCACGGGCGCGGTGACCGTGTGCGCGCTCGAGCCGATGCGCTCGGTGCCGTTCCGCGTGATCGCGATGCTCGGGCTCGACGACGGCGCCTTCCCGCGCGCCGCGCGCACGCCCGAGTGGGACCCGTTCGCCGAGGGGCGCCGCGGCGAGTACGACCGCCGCGTCATCGATCGCCACCTGTTCCTCGAGGCGGTGCTCTGCGCGCGCGACGCGCTGCTCTTGTTCGGCACCGGCTTCGAGTCGAAGCGCGGGGTCGAGGTGCCGCTGTCGCTCGCCGTCAGCGAGCTCGCCGAGACGATCGGCGTCGGCGTCGGCCGCGAGCCCGGGGCGCTGCCGCACCGCCACCCCTTGCAGCCGTGGAGCGAGCGCGGCTACTTGGACCCGGAGCGGCTCCCCTTCGACACGCAGTGGCTCGAGGGCGCGCGCGCGCTTCGCGGCGAGCGCGTCGTCTCGGG
>JAJXTK010000500.1 GCA_021783935.1 Myxococcales bacterium
TCCGCCGCCGGACGTCCCTGCGGGCGCTTGCAGGCCGTTGATGAACGGCTTGCGCAAACTGTGACCGTCAGCAGGCTGTGGTCGAGCGCGCGGGAGATCGCGGCATGACCCGGGAGAGGATCGGCCAGCCTTGGAGAGCCTCCACAGCCTGCTAGCAGGCCGTTGAGAAACGGCCTGCGGAAACTGTGAGAGACAGCAGGCCGTGTCGATCGCGCGGCGCGTCTCGGGTTGACGCGGGAGGGGATCGGGCAGCTCCGGAGAAACTCAACGGCCTGCTAAGCGGCGCCGAACAGCTCCTCCTGCACCTCGCGCAGGATCGCCTGCGATTCGTCGGCCGTCAGCCCGAGCCTGCCGGCGAAGGCGTCGATCGCCGCCGCCTCGGCGTGCGCGACCATGTCGTCGACGAACGCCACGCCCGCGGCGAGCCGGAACGCGAACGCCTTGCCCTCTGAGGATCGGATGCGAGCGGCCACCGCCTCGAGCCGGCCACCCCAGCCGTCGCGGTTCAGCTTGTCGCCGAGCGTTCGGAGCGTGCCGTCGAGCGAGAGCCCATCGATCGCGTGCATGTCGCTGATCGCCTGGATGCTCGCCGACAGCTGGTCGAGCTCCTCCTTCGACACCTCGCCGTCGACGGCGGCCATCAGGAACATCGCCTCGACGGTCGCCTCGAATTCGGCGGCCTGGCTCTGCTCCTCGGTCGTCAGCGTCTCTCCGGGAATCAGGCTCTTGGCGTGCGCGCGGGCGGCCGTGTCGGCCGACACGCCGCGTGCGAGCGTGCGCAGGCGGTTGTCGAGGACCATGTAGAAGGATGTAGCACGGGTTGGCGCGCCCGCAGCCGCGTCGCTAGCGCTGCACGATGAGGAAGGCGACGGGCTCGCCCGGCCTCGCGAGCGGGGTGAGCGTCAGCCCGGCCGCGTCCTCACGTGCTTCGATGGCCGCCCGAATGCGCTCGAGCGTCGCGGTGCGCTCCCTCTCGAGCTGGGCGTGGCCTGCGGTGTTCGCGTGCTCGATGTCGAGCGTGGTGCTCACGATCCACGCGGGCGCGCCGAAGCGCGCGAGGCGCTCGCGCAGCTCGTCGCGCGAGCGTGACGTCTCGGCGACCGCGCGATCGCGCGACAGGCGCTCGGCGAGGGCGCTCACCAACGACTGCAGCGCCTCGCGGTGCCGGGCGCCGAGCGGCGCGCGGCGGAAGACGACCAGATGCGCGAGAACCTCGGTGCCCTCGCAGACGGCCACGCGCATCAGCCAGACTTGGCCGAGCCCGAGGCGCTCGAGCAGCTCGGCGCAGAGCGCGGCGTCGGCGGGGCTCTGCGTCGCCTCGAGCTCCTCGCGCGATCGCACGCGGTTACGGTCGGACGGGCCCGGCCGAGGCGGCGCGAGCCAGAGCCACGAAGCCGGCTCGCGCGACCGATAGAGGGCGTCGAGGGTGCGCAGCGCGCCCGACACGCCGCACTCCGAGCCGTGGCCGACGCGCAGCCCCGCGTCGTCCTCGTGTACGCAGAAGGCGAACGCGCCGTCGACGTCGAGGGCGTGGGCGAGCTTGGGGGCGAGCGTCGAGAGGGCCGATGGGGCACAGCCTCCGAGCGCGCGCACCTCCACGCGCAAGGAGCGCAGCTTCTCGTGCATCGAGCGGGTGTCTGAGGGCATGTGGCCTCCCAGCAGACCGCGCCGGAACTCCCACGACCATCCGGGGAATCCCTGATGGCGATCGACGGCGCGGCCCAGCGGTCGAGGCGAGCGCGGTGGGGCCTCGGGACGCCCGCGGCGCGGATGCTTGGCGGCGGCGACCGGTTCGTCGACAGGCCCGCGTCGAGGGTCGAATTAGCAGGCCGTCGAGAAACGGCCTGCGGAAACTGTGACCGTCAGCAGGCTGTGGTCGATCGCGCGGGACATCGCGGCATGACCCGGGAGAGGATCGGCCGGTCTCGGAGAAACTCCACAGCCTGTCAGGTCCACGCCGTGCCGAGCCGGCGCCGCAGGGCAGCTGCGCCCGATGACAGCGCGAAGCGAAGCAGCTCGCCCGACGGCGCGCCTGCCTGCGAGGGATCGCCGGCGGGGTCGGCCCGGCGGACGTGATCGAGCGCGCTGACGAGATCCCCCGTCACGAGGTACGCCGCGTGCGTGGCCGCGCGATCGATGCCCCTCACGAGCGCGTCGACGTCGATGACCCCGACGCGCGGTGCGATCTCCTCGAGCTGCTTGCGCGCCCTTCGCGACAGCGACTTCTGCACGCGCCGCACGAGCTCCTCGCGCCCCGTCTCGCGCGGGACGAGGCCGCCGAGCGGCTCCACGGCCGCGTAAATCACCTCGCGCAGCGCGGTCGGCGGGAGCTTGTCGACCAGCCACGCGCGCATCGCGACCTTCGCGACGAGGCGCGCCACGGCGAACGCCGCTTCGAGCTCGGGCAGGGCGCGGATCGACGCCGGCACGACCAGCGCCGGCGGCTCGAGGTTCTCGACGAGCAGATGGCTCGCGGGCGCCTCGTGCACGTAGACGTCGAGCGGCGCGAGCCCCATCGCCGTCGAGGCCCGATCTGCGAACGCGCGCAGGGGGCTCGACGCGCGAGGGGCGAGGCGATCGCGCGCGCCGACGCCGAGGGCGGCGAGATCGGCCGGGAAGACCTTCCCGAGCTGATCGGCGAGCACCGCCAGCGCGTCGAACGCCCCGCCTCGCGCGTCCTCGGGCAGGAGCGTCCCGACGATCGTCGAGGGCTCGAGCGCGCCCGCGCGCGGCGTCGCGGCCGGGAGCGCTCGCCCGCGGAAGGTGGCGAGCCCCTCTGCGTAGGCGAAGTAGGCGCGCGCCTCTTCGACGACGAGCGCCTCGTCGCGCCGTCCGAGCGCGTTGGCCGCGCGCAGCGCCGCGTCGAGGGCCCCTGCGTGCACCGGGTCGTGGGCCAAGACCACGCGCAGCGAAGCGAGCGCCTCCTCGAAGTTGCCGACCGTCAGCTGCGCTTCACCGAGCGACAGGCGCGCCTCGTCGTCTTGCGGCAGCGCGGCGACCGCGTCGAGGATGCGCCCAAGGCCCCCCGCGACGTCGCCGAGCGATCGCACCTCGAGCCGGCCGAGCCTCGCGAGCCAACGGGGGTCGGCGCCGGCGCGTGCCGAGAGCGCGCGCAGCGCCTCGGCGAACCCGACGTCGCCCTTGCCATTGCGCGCGTGCCAGGCCTCGAGGCGCGCCATCGGCTCGCCCTTCGGGTCGGGCCAGAGCACCACCGCGTCGCGGAGCGCCCGCTCCGAGGCAGGCAGCTCGCTGCGCGCGAGGCGCACCTCGGACAGCGCGAGGAGCGCCTCGACGCGGGCCTCGTTCGGGACCGTCGCGTCGCCGCCGAGGCTCGAGAGCTCCTCGGCGGCCTCCGTCGTGCGATCGAGCGCGAGGAGCGTGCGCGCGAGCGCCCGACGCGCCGCCAGATCGTGCGCGTCGAGCGCGAGGAGCTGACGATAGCGCTCGACGCCTCGCGCGCGCTCGCCGAGCGGCCCCGCGTACGCCTCCGCCAGCGGTCGGAGCGCGCGCTGGCGCAGGGCGCGCTCGGCCTTGGGCACGCACGCGAGCGCCCGCTCGAGCGTCTTGGCCGCCTCGGCCCACGCCTGCTGCTCCATCTGCAGCGCGCCGAGCTCGACGAGCGTCTGCGGGTCGTCGGGCGCCGCCTGCCGCGCGCGCTCGAGGAGCGTGAGGGCGCGCGCCGGGGCGTTGCACGCCTCGTGGGCTACGCGCGCACCAGCGCGCGCGAGGGCGACGACGCGCTCGGCTCGCGTCGCGCGCGCGGAGGCGTCGCCAAGCCGCTCTGCGAGGAGCTCGTGCCGTCCGAGGCGCTCGAGCAGCTCGACGTTCGCCCGCTCGGCGGCCTCCGAGTCGGGCGCGATCGCGAGGCTCCGGCCGACCAGCTCGATGGCAGCTTCGTCGCCGCCGCCGCGCTCGCTCGGCACGCGCTCTGCGATCGTGCCGGCGCGGATCAGGCGCTCGACCGCGCGCGCGGGCGCGGGCTCGATCGCGGCCGAGCGCACCGCCCCTTCGAGCTCGGCCGCGAGGTCTCCGAGCGCCGCGCCGAGTCGACCGAGCCCCTCGGCCGCGGTGGGCGACTCGGGCTCGCGCGAGAGCACCGCGCGATGGAGCGCGAGCGCCTCCTCGACCTCCGGGCGCGCGATCGAATCCTCGAGAAGGTCCGCGAGGCGCAGCTCGATGCTGCTTCGAAGCCCCTCGTCGCGCGCGAGGCTCGCCTGCTTGCGCAGGCCGAAGGCGAGCAACCCGCGCACGTTCGGCAGGGCGCTGCCGTCGTGCGCCTCCTCGCCCGAGCCGTCGGCGAAGAGCACGCGCGAGGTCGCCAGGCGCACGATCGCGTCGAGCGCGGCCTCGTCGGCCGGAGCGAGCTCGAAGAGCAGCAGGTAGGCGGCGATGGGGTCCCAGCGCAGGCCGGCGCTCGCGTTCGCGCTCTCTTGCAGGCGCACGAGCTCCCAGAGCACGCCGCGCTTGGCGAGCGGGTCGCGCAGCACCTGGGCGAGCTGGGTCAGCGTGCGAACGAGCGCGCCGTCGTCGCCACGCAGGCGGTGGACGCTCGTCGCGAGCTCGAGCACCTGCACGCGCGTCGGCGCCTCCACGAGCAGCGCGTCGAGCTCCTGCGCGGCGGCCTCGAGGCGATCGCCGCGGCGCACGAGCAGCTCCGCGAGCGCCAGGCGCAGCGCGACGCGCCTCGAGCCGCTCTCCTGCTCGATGCGGAGCCGATAGGCCGCCTCGAGCTCCTTGTAGGCGCGCCGGCGCTCTGCGAGCCGCGCGAGCCCGTCCCAGGCCGACAGATCGCCCGGCCGGGTCGCCAGTGCGCGGCCGTACGCGGCCTGCGCGCGCGCGTCGTCGTCGAGCCGCCCTTCCCAGAGCTCCGCCGCGCGGACCCAGTGGCGCGCCGCGGTCGCGGGCTCTTCGCTGGCCGCCGCGATCGACCCGTCGAGCTCGGCC
>JAJXTK010000019.1 GCA_021783935.1 Myxococcales bacterium
CGCCGTGAACATCGTGATGCCCGCCGACGGGCCGTCCTTGGGGGTGCCGCCGTGCGGGACGTGCACGTGCACGTCCATCTTCTGCTGATCCTCGGGCTTCAGGTGGAGCCCCTCGAGGTGCGCGCGCACGTACGACCACGCCGCGTGCGCCGACTCCTGCATCACGCTGCGCAGGTTGCCGGTGAGGGTGAAGCCCCCCTTGCCGGGCATCGACGTGCACTCGATGAAGAGCAGATCGCCGCCGCTCGGCGTCCACGCGAGACCGGCGACCAGGCCGACCTGCGGCACGCGCTCGGCGAGATCGGGCACGTAGTGCGCCGGCCCCAGGATCTGCTCGATCTCCGCAGGACCGACCTTCACGTGCAGATCCTCCCCCTCGGCGAGCTTCACGGCGCCCCAGCGGCACACGCTCGCGATCTCGCGCTCGAGCCCGCGCACGCCGGCCTCGCGCGTGTAGCCGTCGACGATGGCCTCGAGGCCCGCCTCGGTGATCTCGAGCCGCTCGGGGGTGAGCCCGTGCTCGTGGAGCTGCTTCGGCGCGACGTAGTCCATCGCGATGTGCTTCTTCTCCTGCCGCGTGTAGCCGGCGATCTCGATGACCTCCATGCGGTCGAGGAGCGGCCCGGGGATAGTCTCGCGGTTGTTGGCGGTGGCGAGGAACATGACCTTCGAGAGATCGAAGGGGACGTCGAGGTAGTGATCGGTGAACGTGTCGTTCTGCTCCGGGTCGAGCAGCTCGAGGAGCGCCGCCGCGGGGTCGCCGCGCGTGTCGGCGCCGAGCTTGTCGACCTCGTCGAGCTGCAGGATCGGGTTGTTGGTCTTGACCTTGCGCAGCCCCTGGACGATGCGCCCCGGCAGCGCGCCGACGTAGGTGCGCCGATGCCCGCGCACCTCGGCCTCGTCGCGCACGCCGCCGAGCGAGATGCGGTGCAGCTTGCGACCCGTCGCGCGCGCGATGCTGCGGCCGAGCGAGGTCTTGCCGACGCCGGGCGGCCCGATGAGGCAGAGGATCGGCCCCTTCTTCGATGGGGCGAGCTTGCGCACGGCGATGTACTCGACGATGCGCTTCTTGATCTTCTCGAGGCCGTAGTGGTCCTCGTCGAGGCAGCGGCGCACGTCGGCGACCTCGAGCTTGTCCTCGGTGGCGATCGCCCACGGCAGGTCCGCGAGCCACTCGAGGTAGTTGCGCGTGACGCCGAACTCGGCGCTCTGCTGCGGGATCGACGCGAGCCGCGAGAGCTGCTTCTTCGCGATCTTGTCGACGTCCGGCGGCAGCCTCGCCTTCGCGATGCGCTCGCGCAGCTCCTCGACCTCGTCTTCCTCGCCCCCCTCGCCGAGCTCCTCGCGGATCGCCTTCATCTGCTGACGCAGGATCAGCTCTCGCTGCGACTTGCCCATCTCCTCCTGCACCATGGAGGAGATCTCCTTCTTGACCTTCAACAGCTCGAGCTGCCGCGTGACGATCTGCAGCACGAACTTCACGCGCGCCTTGACGTCGAAGGTCTGCAGGACCTGCTGCTTGTCGTCGATGGAGGCGGACTCGGCGGGGAAGTTCGAGGCGATGAGATCGGCGAGCGCGCCCGGCTCGCGCACGTTGTCGAGGATGCCGACGGTCTCGCGCGGGATGCGCGAGTCGAGCTCGAGCACCTCGCGCGTGGTCTCGCGCAGCGTGGTGCCGAGCGCGTCGAGCTCCACGTCGCGGTCGAGCCGATCGTGCAGCCGCTGGACGCGCGCGCGCATGTACGGCTCGAGCCCGAGCGGCTCGAGGATGCGCATGCGCGAGGCCCCCTGCAGCACCACGGAGTACGAGCCGGCGCTCATGCGGATGACCTTGACGATCTTCGCGAGCACGCCGACCTCGAAGAGGTCCTTGAAGGTGGGCTCCTCGATGTCGGGGCGGCGCTGCGCGACGATCGCGACGTAGGGGCGCTCGCGCCCGAAGAGCTCTTCGATGAGCCGCACGCTCCGAGGCCGCCCGACGTTGATCGGGACGACCTGCGCCGGGTAGAGCACCGCGTTGCGAAGCGGCAGGACCGGGAGCACCTCGACATCGCTCGCGTCGCGGCTACCGGAGTCGGGGGTCTGCGGGTCGTTCGACATGACGTTGCGCCTTGGTGCCCGGCCGGGGGGTGTGTGGGGGTCTTGGAGACGGCGGGAACTATACGTGGGTGGAGGGCACGTTCGACCGCGCTTCTCCATGCTCGTGTCGGCCGTGTCGCGTGCGGGCTGGTCTTCGATCGATGCCGCGAGGGCCGGAAAGGTGAGGGGCGACCGCGCCGAGGCGGTTGACGGCCATCACTGCGCCGGTCTGCCGACACGGAGCACATCTACCCGGTTTCGCGCATGAATTTCGTCACATCGCTGGACGGGAAGTTGGCCCCCCCGCACAATGCCGCCGAGAGGCAGGATGCGGCGAGGGGCGATTCGGGCAAGAATTCTCGGTGGTTTCGTGGTGGCGGCCGCAGCCGCCGCGCACACCGCCGCCGCCCGGGCCGACAACCTGTCCGCTGCGACGATCCGGGGGCGCCTCGGCTTCGATACTCCGGCCTACGCGTTCGTCGACTTCCGCGCGCGGGTCGTCGACAGCGAGCGCCTCGGAACGGTCGACGCCGCGACCCGCGGGCGCCACGCCTTCACCTACCTCGCCTCGCTGCCGACCCCCCGCTCGGCGAGCGTCGAGCTCGACCTGCGTCCGCTGCTCCGGCAGGTGATCGGTCGTCGCCTCATCGCCCAAGAGGGGTTCAACCTCTACGTTCTTCGCGGCCGCGAGGTGTTGAGCGCCGAGATCGGCGCGACGCGCCTCGGAATCGTCCCTTCGGGGCTGTCGCCACGACAAGGGACCACGCTGACCCTCTTCACGGTGTTCTAATGGGGCGATCGCCGCGGCCCGCGCCGGCGCGCGGGGATGCGAGCGATGCCGGACGAAGCACCCAGGAGCGATGGAGGCGAGGCGCCGCGGGTCGGCAAGGCCTCGCAGCGGCTCGGGCTCGTGCTCGCCGATCGCTATCGGCTCGATCGGCTGCTCGGCCAAGGGGCCACTGGGGCCGTCTACCTCGCCGAACACGTGCACATGCGCAAGCGCTTCGCGCTGAAGCTGCTGCACCACAGCGCCAAGGCGAGCCCCGAGCTCGTCGCCCGCTTCGAGCGCGAGGCGATCACGGCAGGGCACCTCGACCACCCGAACGTCGCCACGGCGAGCGACTTCGGCCGCCTCGACGACGGCTCGTTCTTCCTCGTGCTCGAGTACGTCGACGGGCGCTCGCTGCGCGACACGATCGACCACGAGGGGGCCCTGCACCCGCGCGTCGCGCTCGGCGTCGCGCGCCAGATCCTCGCGGCGCTCGCGGCCGCGCACGCGCTCGGCATCGTCCACCGCGACGTCAAGCCCGACAACGTCATGCTCGTCGCGCGCTCGCGATCGAGCCCTAGCGCGGCGCCCTTCCCGGGCGCGACGGACGACGATCCGCTGGTGAAGGTGCTCGATTTCGGCATCGCGAAGGTCGATGCGAGCGGCTCGCTCGGCGTCGAGGCCACGGCCGGCGGCACGCCGCTCACGCGCGTCGGCGCCGTCTACGGCACGCCGGCGTACATGGCGCCGGAGCAGGCGGCCGGCGGCGAGGTCGACGCGCGCGCCGACCTGTACGCCATCGGATCGGTGCTCTTCGAAATGATCGCGGGGCGGCCCCCCTTCACGGGCGAGGCGATGGAGATCTTCGCCCAGATGCTCGTCGACGCGCCGCCGCGGCTCGCCTCGCCGATCGCGCCCGAGCTCGTGAGCGACGAGCTCCGCGCCCTGGTCGACGCGCTGCTGGCCAAGGCGCGCGAGGCTCGCCCGTCGAGCGCCGCCGAGGTGATCGCGCGCGTGGACGCGCTGCTCGGCATGCTTTCCAGCGCCGACGCGCCGCCCGCGTCCGCGGGGGGGGGCGCGACGCCGATCGGCTGGACGCCGAACGCTACGTCGATGGCGGGGCCGATCGTCGTGGTGCCGCCTTCGCCGGGGTCGCCCTGGCTGAGGAGGCTCGACGCTGCCCTCGCGCGCCTCGACCCGCTGGCGCGGCGGCTGCGGCTGTCTCCGCGGCGGGCCGCCGTGGTCGTCGCCTGCGCGATCCTCGCCCCGATCGTGCTCCTCGTCGCCCTCGCGACGAGGCGCTCCAACGTCGATGACGACGCGGACGCGAGGAGCGCACGACGCGAGCGGCGGCACATATCCTCCGCGCCCGCCGTCGCCGAGCCCCCCTCGGCGAGCGCGCCGCCGACCGCCTCCGCGCCGCCCCCCACGCGCTCGCGGCGCCATCGCAGGCACGCGCCCGCGGCGCCCGCCGCGACGGCGTCGGCATCGGCGTCGGCTTCGAGCTCCGCGTCGGCCGACCCCCTGCAGCAGTGGATCGGGTTTCCTTGACCCGAGGTGCGCGTCTTTGCCACGGTGGCGGGCGCGCATGCCGAGCTACGACCGCGTCGACGCCGCCGAATGGACCCCGCTGCTGACGGCGGCGCGCGAGGCGCGCGCGCGGGCCTACGCCCCCTACTCGCACTACGAGGTCGGCTCCGCGTTCGCGTGCGCCGATGGCACGATGGCCGCGGGCTGCAACGTCGAGAACGCGAGCTTCGGCGGGACGATCTGCGCCGAGCGCAACGCGATCTGCCACGCCGTCGCGACCGGTCGGCGCGCGTTCGTCGCGGCGGTGATCGTCACTCGAGGCCCCGAGCCCGCGGCCCCGTGCGGGCTCTGTCGCCAGGTCATCGCCGAATTCGCGGACGATTTGCCGATCCTGCTGGTGGCCGAGGAGGGGGGCGCGCGGCGGCTGGTGCGCTTCGCCGATCTGCTGCCGATGGCGTTCCGACCCGGCGCCATCGCCGGCTGACGCGCCCCCGAGCGACCGAGGTGCGCCCGGGCGCGAGTCAACGCACGAGCGCGCTCCCGCCGCACGGCACGTCGACCGGGTGCGTCTCACCTCGCTCGCCGACGCGCACCCGATGCAGGCCGCACGAGACGTCGAGCGGCGCGCGCCCCATCGTGATGCCGTCGACGAAGAGCGTCTTGGCGGCGGCCGTCGCCGGCGTGACGAGCTTGCCGGTGGTCTCCACGCGCGTCGGCTCCTTCGCCTCGCCGCTCACCTTCGCGGCCGCCGCGGCGCGGGCCTGGTGCTCGGCGCGCGACGAGCTCACGTCGCCGCGCGCGAGGGCGTAGATCTCCTCGACCGGCGAGGCGGCCTCCGACGGGCGTGAGGCCGCGGTGGCGGCGCCCGCGATCAACACGAGCCCGGCGAGGCTCAAGACGGCTGCGACGGCGCGCCGGCCGATGCGCGCGCGCGAGGTGACGGGGGCGGCATCGGGCTCGACGGCCGCGGCGTCGTCTTCGTCGGCGGCGCGCTCCTCCAGCGCAGCGGTGGCCGCGGCGGCGTCGAAGAAGCGGATCTCGGAGGTCGACATGACCGGCGCGGAGACATCGGACGCCGCGAACTGCGGCAGCGGCGCCTTGGGGCCCGAGGCGTCGACGAGCGCGTCGGCGTCGAGCTCCTCGACCGCCGCGCGCGGCCGGCGCCGCTCGATCGCGCGCAGCACCTCCGCGGCCTGCGACGCGTTCAGCGACGGGCGCACCAGCGTCGGCGCGCGATCGAACGAGTCGTCCGCCGTGCTCGCGCCGGTGGCTCGGCCGTCGAGCGAGTACTGCGGCAGCGGCCCCGAGGCGTCGGCACGAGTCCCCTGCGATGCGTTCGAGCGTTTCACGAGCGGCTCCTTGCTGCGGAGCCACGACCATAGCGCGGCGCCTCGACCGTCACGGGCGGCGTGCGTTCGCGCCGAAGGAGTGCAGCGTCCGTGTCGTCGACGTCGTGGGCGACGGCAGCGCGAGCGCGACGGGCCGATTTTTCCGCTACGGCGCGTGCTGCGCGGGGAGGGCGCCGAGCACGCGGCCGATCTGGCCTCGGTGGTGCGCGATCACGTCGTCGGGCGTGCCCCACGACTCGGCCTTGCGCGCGAGCACCTCCACCATGCGCGCGAGCGAGACCGACGTCGGGTGATCGTAGTCACCGCCGCTCTCCTTGAACGCCACGCGCACCGCGGCGAGCACCGCGGCGTGGATGGCGTCCGGCTCGTTCGGGCGCGCGCTCATGCGCTGCTTGGCCCGGAGGAAGGTCTCGTGCTGCGCCTGGAAGAAGCACTCCACGATCAGATCGCGGGCGCGCAGGGGCGACAGCTTGTGGAGCTCCGCCTCGGGCACCGTCCAACACTCTTGCGGCAGCTTGTGCATCGACATCGCTTGGCCCTCTTGGGCGTTCGCGGGACGGACCGTGACGCTCGTGCGCCTACGATGCCACGGTGCGGCGGCAGGCGTCGACACGCCGCGCCAAGGCAGAGGCACAAAGCACGAGCGCCCCATCCGCGAGGACGAGGCGCTCGGCGGCGACGCTCGAGGCGAATTCAGCCGGGGGCGCCGGCCGCCTTGGCGACGGCCTTGAACGCCTCAGGCTGCACCACCGCGAGATCCGCGAGGATTTTGCGGTCGAGCGCGATGCCAGCAAGCTTGAGGCCATGGACGAGCTTGGAATAGCTCGTGCCGAGCATGCGGGCCGCGGCGTTGATGCGCGCGATCCACAGACGGCGGAACTCCCGCTTCTTGAGGCGGCGGTGCGCGTAGCCGTACTGCCACGCGTTGCGCACGGCCTCGACGGCGTTGGCGAACGTGCGGCTGCGGGCGCCGTGGAAACCGCTGGCGTGGCGGAGGACGCGATTACGACGACGACGGGCTTTGAACCCACGCTTCACTCTGGGCATGGCGCGACCTCAATCAGCCGTTGGGGAGGAGCAGGGCAAGACGCTTGTCCATCGAGGAATGGACCATGTCGTTCTTGCGCAGGCGGCGAAGGCGCTTGCGCGACTTCTCCTGCATGCCGTGGTTCCCGCCACCCTTCGAACGCCGCACGCGGCCGGAGCCGGTGACCTTGAAGCGCTTGGCAGCGGCGCGGTTGGTCTTCATCTTGGGCATGGCGCCTCTTCCTTCTGCGGAGCGAATCGGGGACCGTTCGCTCGAAAGCCGCTCGGCCGGGTCCGCGCTTGGTACCGGGCTTCGAAGCGGGGAGCGGCACTCTAGTCGCGGCGCAGCCGCAGTCAAGCGACCCGCGGGGCCCTGGATTTCCCTGCCCGTGTGGCGTCGGACGGCGCGAACCGGTCCGCGCGAGCGCGGCGCGCTTTGCAGAGGAGCCGGAAGCGTGGAAACACGCGCCCCTCGATGGCTGCCTCGCTGCCGGTGATCGCCCCGCCCCTGCCTCCTCGCGTCGACGGGAAGGCGCCGCGGGGCGTCGACGCGAAGGCGCCGCGGGGCACCGCCCGCGATCGGCGCGACTGGCGCTGGCAGCTGCGCCACGCCGTCAACTCGATCGAGGCGCTCGAGCGCGCGCTCCCGCTCACGCCCGAGGAGCGCGAGGGGGCACGGCGCGCGGTCTCGGAGGGGTTCCCGCTCTCGATCACCCCGCACTACCTCTCGCTGATCGATCGGGACGACCCCGCGTGCCCGGTGCGGCGGCAGTGCGTGCCGCGCGCCGAGGAGGCGAGCGAGGTGCCCGGCGATCTTCGCGATCCGCTCGGCGAGGAGGCGCACGAGCCCGTGCCAGGGCTGATCCGGCGCTACCCCGATCGCGCGCTCCTGCTGGTGACCGATCGCTGCGGCGTCTACTGCCGCTTCTGCACGCGCTCGCGCCTGGTCGGCGACGGCGGCGGATCGATCCGCGAAGAGCAGCTCGCGGGCGCGCTCGCCTACCTGCGCGCGCACCCTGAGGTGCGCGACGTGATCGTCTCGGGCGGCGATCCGCTCGTCATGTCCACCGAGCGCCTCTCGGCGCTGCTCGCGCGCGTGCGCGAGCTGCCGAGCGTGGAGACGATCCGGCTCGCCACGCGCTGCCCCGTGACGCTGCCGCAGCGCATCGATCGCGCGCTCGTCAAGGCGCTGCGGCCGATGCACCCGATCTGGGTGATGACCCATTTCAACCACCCGAAGGAGCTGTCGAAGGCGAGCGATCGCGCGCTCGCCACGCTGGTCGACGCGGGCTTCCCGGTGATGAACCAGACGGTGCTCCTGCGCGGGGTGAACGACGACGCCGAGGTGCTCGAGGCGCTCTTTCGTGGGCTCGTTCGGCGCCGCGTGCGCCCCTACTACCTGTTGCAGGCCGATCCGGTGCGCGGCACCGGGCACCTGCGCACGCCGATCGACGCGGGGCTCGCGATCATGGCGCGCCTGCAGGGGCGGCTCACCGGCATCGCGCTGCCGCGGCTCGTCGTCGACACGCCCGGCGGGCGCGGGAAGGTCCCGATCGCGCCCGAGGCGATCGTGCGCCGCGCGACCGGCAAGACGACGCTCCGCACCTTCCGCGGCGAGGAGGTCGACTATCTCGATCCGCCCGCCCACGCCGCGCCGTCGCGGCGCTGAGGCCCCTGCGCGTCGTCGTCGCCCGACGTCGCGTCATGTGCTCGCGTCCCCAGGGGAAATCTCTGGCAAGATCGGCGGCTCGACGGCTCGAGCCCAGGGAGGGCCCCCATGCTTCACAAGCTTCTCCTCGCCCTGTTCATCGTCAGCTGCGCCCCGGTCGGCCTCGTCGGCTGCAAGAAGGACAAGACCGAGGACTCGGCCAAGGCCAAGAAGTCGGACGACGACGACGACGACAAGGGGTCGTCGAAGAAGAAGAAGTCGAAGGGCGACGACGACGACGGCTCCGAGTCGAAATCGAAGAAGAAGTCGAAGGGCGACGACGACGACAGCACGTCGGGCGCCGACGAGGACTCGACCGGCGTCAAGGCGTGCGACGACTACCTCGCGCGCTTCATGAAGTGCATGCCGGGCGACAAGAGGATCAAGGCCGACACGGTGAAGAAGATGCGCGAAGGGTGGAAGACGGCCGCGGCGAGCCCGAACGGAAAGGACGTCGTCAAGGACGCGTGCAAGGCGGCCGACACCTCGCTCGACCGCGTGCCCGGCTGCATGTAGCCGCTTCGCGATCAGGACTTCGGTGAGCGCTCGCGTCCGTCGGGCGGCGCCGAGGTCCGCGTCGGCAGCGGCGGCGGCGCAAAGGAGCTCGGCAGCCCCTCTTCGCTCGGCACCGAGGGCACCGGCGCGCCCGAGCGCATCGACGACGACGGAGACGAGGGCACCGCGGCGGCCGTGCGTATCGAGCCCGCCGACGGCGATCGCGCCGGGGGAGGCTGCGACGGGAAGCCCGATCGACGGCCGATCTCCTCGCGCTCGCGGACGCGGTCTCGAGCCCAGAGCATCGCCTCGCCGAGCCCCTCGAAGCGCTCGATCGGAAAGCGCGGCTTGTGCATCCAGAAGATCGCCGTGAGCAGGCCGCGGTGCAGCTCGTCGTCGGCGACGATCGCGGCGGCGGAGACGAAACGATCGATGCCGTCGATCGACGCGAGGAAGTCGGCGTGCAGCTTGCGCCGGACCGCGTCTACCTGCGACGCGCGCCGCAGGTCGAGGACGACGGCGAAGCGCTCTCGCCGCTTCATGTAGCCGCGCAGACGCTCGAAGTACCCCTCGGCCTCGTCGGGGCTCATCGCCTCGCCGAACGTCACGACGACGATCGGCCAGGTGCTGTCGTCGAGGCTCGGGGCGGCCATGGCGGTGCGGTGCAGCATACGAGCGCCGCGCTCGCTGCCAAGCGCGTGCGCGTCCTCGGCGCACGCGGACGTCGAATCGCGCGCAGGTTGGAGTCGAGCCTACCTCGCGCCGACGAAGCTGCGCCGATCGGTGACGACCATGGCGACGGGCACGTCGTGCGGGCCGGCGGGGACCTCGGCGAGCACCTGGAAATCGAAGCAGACGCCGATCGCTCGCGCGTGCCTCGCGCGGCCGAGGAAGCGGTCGTAGAAGCCCGCGCCGTAGCCGATGCGGTGGCCGCGCGGATCGAAGACGAGCCCCGGCACGATCACGAGGTCGAGATCGGACGGCGCGGCCGTCGGCGCCTCCGCGAGCGGCTCGGCGAAGCCGTGCCCGCGCTCCTCGAAGGCCCCCTCGAGCGCGTCGCTGCCGGCGGCGTCGACCCACCGGAACGACATCTCGGCCGGCGGCGGCGGCGAGGCAGGAGCGAACGGCCCCTCCCCTTCGGGCTCGTCGATGACCGGGTAGGCGACCCGCGCACCCGCGCGCCGAGCGGCCGCGTCGATCGCGGCCGTGTCGACCTCCCCCTTGCGCGCGATCGACCGAAACAGGGCGACTCCGCGCGCGCCTGCCAGAGCGCCGAGCTCGGCGAGCCTCGCGGCGATCGCGGCCGACGCCGCGGCGCGCGCGCTCGACGGGGTGGTCGCGCGCGTGCGCTGCATCGATTTGCGCAGCTCGCGCTTCACGCGGCGGGCGAGCTCGGCCTCGACCTCGGGTTCGAACGGGCGTCGTTGGCCTTGGTCCATGGGGGGCGAGTCGTGACATACTTCGAGCCATCGCCCACCCCAACTCCCCGCCGCAGCCTCGCGGCCTCCGTCCGCCGCGCGTCGCCTTCGTCGGAGCCGGCGGCGCCGCGCGCGGTCTCGCCCACCTCGGCGTGCTCAAGGCGCTTCAGGAGCTTCGGATCCAGCCCGACGTCTACGTGGGCGCCTCCGCCGGCGCGCTCGTCGGCGCGCTCTACGGCCAGGGCTTCCCGCTCGACGAGCTGGTCGACGCCTACCGACTGCCGTGGAAGCGCAAGTACCGCGACGGCTTGCGCATCATGCCGGGCGCGTTCCTCGGCCCCCCGGCGCTGCGCGATTGGCTGCACCCGGGCTACCTGCTGAGCGGCCTGTTCTCGATCGACAAGCTCGAGCGAACGCTGCGGCAGGTGCTGCCGGTCAACGACTTTCGACGGGTCGACAAGACCATCCTGGTCACCGCGGTCGACATCGACGGTCGCGGCCGCGTCGTCTTCGGCAAGGGGTACGACGAGGAGACGACGATCTCCCGCGCGGTGGCCGCGAGCTGCTGCGTGCCTGGACTCTTCCGACCGTACGAGATCCGCGGCCGCTACCACCTCGACGGCGAGCTCGTCCGCACGCTGTCGGCCGACCTCGCGGTGGAGGCCGGCGTCGACGTGGTCATCGTGTCGAACGTCTATCGCACCGAGAACGTCGGCGAGGGGGAGCGGAGCATCGCCCGCCGCGGCGCCCTGAGCGTGCTCACCCAGTCGCTCAACATCGTGCTCAGCGAGAAGGAGCGGCGCGGGCTCGACCTCTACGCGCGCACCTATCCGCGGGTGACGTTCGTCAACGTCTCGCCGGACATCGGCGAGTACGGCTACCTCAACCGCTTCCACGCCCGCGCGCTGGTGCTGCGGGGCTATCGCGAGGCGCTGCGAGAGCTCGCGGCCGCCAAGGACCGCGGCGTGTTCGACCCGCGCCCCGAGCTCAAGCTGGTCTCCGGCGGCGGCTGAGCGCGCCGCGCCGCGCAACGTCATCGGCGCGCGCGTCGGGGGTTATCCGGCCGGGGCTGCTCTGCTACGAGGGCGCCGACCGCGTCGCGTTGTTTGCGCGACGCGGACACGACGTCACGATTCGAGAGAGCCCGCCATGTCGACCACGCCCGCCTCCGCCCCGAGCCCGCACCGCGTCCTGCCGACCGCACGACCGGACGACGACGAGATCCGCCCGCTCAAGCCCCCCGTAGATCCGACGACGCTGGTGCACGCGCAGATCCGACGCGACGAGTTCTGGCGGAACATCCCGGCGTACGCGGACGTGAGCTACGAGCAGTTCATCGATCACGCGTGGCAGTCGAAGCACACCATCACGCGCCCCGAGAAGCTGATCGAGACGCTGAAGGATCACGTCTCGCCCGAGTTCCTGGCGGACGTGAACGCCGGCTTCCACAAGGCGCCGATGAGCCTGCGAATCAGCCCGTACATCCTCTCGCTCATCGACTGGCGCGAGCCGTACGGCGATCCGCTCCGCATCCAGTTCGTGCCCGTCGCCTCGCGGCTGCTCCCCGATCACCCGAAGCTCGGCCTCGACTCGCTCCACGAGCAGGCCGACGCGCCGGTGCCGGGGCTGACGCACCGCTACCCCGACAAGGCGCTCTTCCTGCCGCTCGACACCTGCCCCGTCTACTGCCGCTTCTGCACGCGCAGCTACGCCGTCGGCGTCGACACCGACGAGGTCGAGAAGGTGCAGCTCAAGGCCAAGCCGGAGCGCTGGCAGCGCGCCTTCAAGTACATCGCCTCGCGCCCCGAGCTCGAGGACATCGTGGTCAGCGGCGGCGACACGTACAACCTGCGGGCCCAGCAGCTCTTGGAGATCGGCGAGACGCTCCTCGCCATGCCGAACATCCGTCGCATCCGCTTCGCGACCAAGGGCCCGGCGGTGATGCCGCAGAAGCTCCTGACCGACGACGCGTGGGTCGACGCGCTCACGCGCGTGGTGGAGCTCGGTCGCAAGCTCCACAAGGACGTGGTGGTGCACACGCACTTCAACCACCCGAACGAGATCACCGGCATCACGCACGATGGGCTCAATCGCCTGCAGGAGCGCGGGATCTTCGTGCGCAACCAGTCGGTGCTCCAGCGCGGCGTCAACGACACCGTCGAGACGATGCGCCTGCTGATCAAGCGCCTCGGGCACGTGAACGTGCATCCCTACTACGTCTACGTGCACGACCTCGTGCAGGGGGTCGAAGACCTGCGCACGACGCTCGACACCGCGCTCGTGCTCGAGAAGCACATCCGCGGGTCGACCGCGGGCTTCAACACGCCGACGTTCGTCGTCGACGCCCCCGGCGGCGGCGGCAAGCGCGACGCGCACTCCTTCGAGCACTACGACCGCGACAACGGCATCAGCGTCTTCACGAGCCCCGCGGTGAAGGAGGGGCAGTTCTACCTCTACTACGACCCGCTCCACCTCTTGTCGCCCGAGGCGCAGGCGCGCTGGGCCGACCCGCAGGAGCAGTACCGGATCATCACCAACGCGATCGAGCGCGCGAAGGGGAAGATCCGGCCGTAGCGATTCGCGCCCGAGGTCCTCGCCCTGCGTGGCGGCCGAGCGCGACGGCGCCCGGTGCGAGGCGCCCCTCGACGCGCGCTCACGGCTCGCGCTGCGCGATCGGCAGCGCCACGGTGAAGGTCGCCCCGGCGCCGGGCTCGCTCGTCACGTCGATCGCGCCGCCGTGGGCGCGCGCGAGCTCGCTCGCGATGTGCAGGCCGAGGCCGAGCCCGTGGTACTGGCGCGCCGAGACCGCGCGCTCGAAGCGATCGAACACGCGGGTGAGGTCCTCCTTCGCGATGCCGATGCCGTGGTCGATCACGCGCAGGCGCGCGAGCTCGCCCGCGCGCTCGACCTCGCACTCGATGGGGGCGCCCGCGCCGTACTTGATCGCGTTCGAGATCAGGTTGGAGACGACCTGATCGAGCCGGAGGCGATCCCACTCGCCGACGGCGGCGCCCCGCGCGCGCACTCGGATCGCGCAGCCGGCGAGCGCGGCCTCGTCCTCGAAGCGCTTGGCGACCTCGTCGACCAGCTCGCCGAGATCGACCCGCTCGCGATCGAGCGTGAGCCTGCCCGACTGGACGCGCGAGACGTCGAGCAGGCTGTCGATGAGCTTGGTGAGGCGCGTCACCTGACGGCTCGCGAGCCGCACCCGCTCGGCCGGCATCGGCTCGGTGCCCTCGCGCCGAAGCAGCGCCTGCAGCGTGAGCTGGAGCGCCGTCAGCGGCGTCTTGAGCTCGTGCGAGGCGACGCCGAGGAAGACGTCGCGCGCGGCGATCGCGTCGCGGGCTTGCCGATAGAGCTGCGCGTTCTCGATCGCCGTCGCGCAGCGCGCGGCGAGCTCCTCCGCGCGCGCGACGTCGCGCGCAACGAAGAACGACGGGCGGGAGGAGACGAGCGAGAGCGCGCCGAGGATCCGCCCTCGCGCGGGGAGCGGGACGATCAGGAACGAGCGCCCGCCGAGGTCGCGCAGGCGCCGCAGGTGCTCTGCGTCCGTCGTCGAGACCGGCAGCGCGCCCTCGCCGCGCAGCTGCGCCTCCGCGATCTCGCCGAGGATCGTGGTGCCGGTGCGCACCGCGCGGGCGACCCCCTCGGGCGCGTCCGGGTCGAGGTGCGTCGCGCGGACGAGCGCGTCGACGAGCGGCTGCTGCGCCTGGTCGGCGTGGGCGCCGGCGACCCGACGCAGCTCGCCCCCCGGCTGCACCAGGTCGACGACGCACCAGGTGGCGAGCTGCCGGACCGCGAGCGCGGCGACGCGCGTGAGCGTCTCCTCGAGGTCGAGCGACGACGACAGCGCGATGCTCGCCTCGACGAGGAAGCTGCGCCAGCGCTCCTCGCGCGCCCGCTCGGCGAGCTCGCCTTCGAGCTGCTCGGTGTGGCGCACCCGCTCGACGGCGAGGGCGACGACCCGCGCGAGCGACTCGACGAGCGCGCGCTCTTGCGGCGTGAGGCTGATGCCCCCGCGGTAGATCAGGTTCAGCGCGCCGACGGGCTTGGCGCCGACGAGCAACGGCACCGAGGCGGTGCCGGTGAACCCCTCGGCCGCGAGCGCGCCGCGCACGATCGTCGCCGTGCGCCGATCGCGCACGACGTCGTCGGTGGTGACGAGGCGGTGCTCGCGGACGGCGATGCCGGTCAGGCTCCCGTCGACGGGCAGCCACCGCGCGGCGCGCAGCGTCGCCTCGTCGAAGCCAGACGCGCTCAGCAGCTCGAGCCGCTCGCCGCGCGCGTCGAGCGAGAAGATCGCGACGCCCGGGAAGTGCGTGTACGCCGCGACCGCCTCGAGGGTGCGCTTGAACACGTCGGACACGTCGGTCGCGAGCAGCAGGGCGTCGGCGATGGCGTTCACCGCGCGGAGCGTCTTGGCGTGCGCCTCTAGCTCGTCGCGAGTCATGCTCGCCACGGCGTCGACGTCACGCAGGTGATCGATCACCCCAACCTGCTCCCCCACGTCCTCCAAACTAGCTCCGTGGCGGCGTCCTGGCAGCTCGGCATGACCACTTCGACCACATCGACGGAAGGTCAATCGACGCCCGCTCGACCATGGGGGAAGGTGTCCGACCATGGAATCGGTGCGGCATCTGATCGTCGGCGCGGGCATCTCGGGGCTCGCCACCGCGGCGTTCTTGGGTCCCGACGAGGACTACCTCGTGCTCGAGGCCGACGATGAGATCGGCGGCTACTGCAAGACCGTGCGGCGCGAGGGGTTCACCTGGGACTACTCGGGGCACTTCTTCCACTTCAAGCACCCGGAGATCGAGCAGTACCTGCGCGAGCGCATGCCCGATCAGCGCGTCCGGACGGTCGAGAAGCGGAGCTTCATCGCCTACCGCGGCCGGATGATCGATTTCCCGTTTCAGAAGAACATCCACCAGCTGCCGCAGGACGAGTTCATCGAGTGCCTGCACGACGTGTACATGGCGCGCGCCCCGGTGGCCGGCCGGGCGAGCGCGCCGGAGACGAACTTCAAGGAGATGCTCTACGCGCGCTTCGGGCGGGGCATCGCCGAGAAGTTCCTCATCCCGTACAACGAGAAGCTCTACGCATGTGACCTGGCGAGCCTCGATCGCGACGCGATGGGGCGCTTCTTCCCGCACGCGGACCTGACCGACATCGTCCGCAACATGCGCCAGCCCGACAACGCGAGCTACAACGCGCGCTTCACCTACCCGGAGGGGGGCGCGTTCGAGTACGTGAAGGCGCTCGCCTCGGAGATCCCCGAGGGGCGCATCGCCAAGCGCGAGGCGCTCGTCGGCATCGATCTGCGGCGCAAGGTCGCCCGCACGACCAAACGCGAGCTCGGCTTCGAGCGCCTCGTCTCGTCGGCGCCCTTCCCGTGGCTCGCCAAGAGCGCGGGGCTCGGCTTCGACGCCGCCGCGTTCAGCTGGAACAAGGTGCTCGTCTTCAACCTCGGCTTCGACCGCAAGGGGCCCAACGGCGTGCACTGGATCTACTACCCCTCGCGCGAGCGCTCGTTCTATCGAATCGGCTTCTACGACAACATCTTCGATGCGGACCGGATGAGCCTTTACGTCGAGCTCGGCTTCCCGAGCGACGCTACGCCGCAGCCGCAGGAGTGGCTCGTGCGGGTGCTCGACGATCTTCGCGCCGAAGGGATCGTGACCGATCACCAGCTGGTCGCGCACCACTCGGTCGTGATGGACCCCGCCTACGTGCACATCACGCACCGATCGATCGCCGAGGTGCGGCGGCTCTCTCGCGTGCTGGCGACCGCGGGGGTCTGGTCGATCGGCCGCTACGGCGGGTGGACCTACTGCTCCATCGAGGACAACCTCGTCGAGGCGCGCGCCTTGGCTCTGGACTTCAAGGCCGCCTGAGGGCCGGCGCCCCGCGCGCGGGCCGGATCTCGACATGCCGGCCGCTCGCGTCTAGGGTCTGCGCGCCATGCCTTCCGTGGGCCAGCCGCACGTCTCGATCGTCATTCCGGTCTACAACGAAGAGGCGATCCTCTTCGACGCCGTCACGGGTCTGCGAGAGCGGCTCCTCGAGAGGGGATGGTCCTTCGAGATCATCATCGCGGAGAACGGCTCGAAGGATCGCACCTTCGCCATCGCGCAGCAGATCGCGCAGAAGCACCTCGACGTGATCGCGTTCAGCCTCGGCGAGCCGAACTACGGCAAGGCGCTCAAGGAGGGCATCCTGCGCGCGCGCGGCACGTTCGTGATCTGCGAGGAGATCGATCTCTGCGACGTCGATTTCCACCAGCGCGCGCTCGAGCTGCTCGAGGCCTCCGAGGCCGACCTCGTCATCGGCAGCAAGCTGCTCGACGCCGCGCAGGACGACCGGCCGCTCATCCGGCACGCCGCCTCGCACTTCTACAACGCCCTGCTCCGCGTCACGCTCGGTTTCCGGGGTACCGACACGCACGGACTCAAGGCGTTCCGGCGCTCGGCCTTGATCGAGACGGTGCGCGCGTGCCTCGTCGACAAGGACGTGTTCGCGAGCGAGTTCGTCATCCGCGCCGAGCGCGGCGGCGTGCGCATGCGCGAGATCCCGGTGCGGGTCATCGAGAAGCGCCCCCCGTCGATCAACCTGTTCAAGCGCGTCCCGAACGTCCTCAAGAGCGTCGTCAAGCTCACCGTCGCCATCCGGATTCGCGGCTGAACCGCGCGCCATCGACGCGCGCGCGCGACGCCGTTTCGCCGTCTCGACCGGGCTGGTACCTTCGCGCCATGTCCGCGCGGGGGCTTCGTCAGCGGGTCGTTGCGAAGCGAAGCCGCCTGCCACGAGCCAGTCGCCGCGCGGCAGGGTGAGCCAAGCATGGGCAAGGTCATCGGAATCGATCTCGGGACGACGAACTCGTGCGTCGCCATCCTCGACGGCGACGTGCGGGTGATCCCGAACGCAGAGGGGGCGCGCACCACGCCGTCGGTCGTCGGCTTCACCGCCGGCGGCGAGCGGCTCGTCGGGCAGATCGCCAAGCGACAGGCCGTCACCAACCCCCAGAACACGATCTACGCGGTCAAGCGCCTGATGGGGCGCAAGATGGGCGAGCCCGAGGTGCTCAAGCAGCTCGAGCTCGCGCCGTACAGGATCGTCGGCGCGGCGAACGGCGACGCGTGGGTCCAGGTGCAAGGGCGCGATCTGAGCCCGCCCGAGGTCTCCGCGATGGTGCTCGCGAAGATGAAGGAGATCGCCGAGTCGTTCCTCGGCGAGCCGGTCGGCGAGGCGGTCATCACGGTCCCCGCCTACTTCGACGACGCCCAAAGGCAGGCCACCAAGGACGCGGGGAGGATTGCCGGCCTCGACGTCAAGAGGATCATCAACGAGCCGACGGCCGCAGCCCTGGCGTACGGGCTCGACAAGAAGAGCGCCGAGCGCATCGCCGTCTACGACCTCGGCGGCGGCACGTTCGACATCTCGATCCTCGAGATCAGCCACGGCGTCTTCCAGGTGAAGGCGACCAACGGCGACACGCACCTCGGCGGCGAGGACTTCGACCAGCGGATCGTCGACCACCTCGCCGAGGCGTTCTTGCAGGAGCACGGCCTCGATCTGCGCAGGGATCGAACGGCCCTGCAGCGCTTGAAGGAGGCGGCCGAGAAGGCGAAGCACGAGCTGTCGAGCTCGCTCGAGACCGAGATCAATCTGCCGTTCCTCGCCGTCACCAACGGGAGGCCGCTGCACCTGGTGCGCACGATGAAGCGCGCGGATCTCGAGGAGCTCACCGCCGAGCTCGTCGAGCGCACGCTCGCACCGGTGCGCGCCGCCCTCGCCGACGCCAAGCTCTCGGCCAAGGACATCGACAACGTCGTGCTCGTCGGGGGCATGACGCGCATGCCGGCGGTGCAGCGCGCGGTGAAGGAGCTCTTCGGCAAGGAGCCCAACCGCAGCATGAACCCCGACGAGGTTGTCGCCGCGGGGGCCGCCATCCAAGGCGCCGCGCTGCAGGGGAAGGTCGACGAGGTGCTGCTGCTCGACGTGACGCCGCTGTCGCTCGGCGTCGAGACCGGCGGCGGCGTCTTCACGCGCCTCATCCCGCGCAACACGACGATCCCGACCGAGCGCAGCGAGATCTTCACGACGTCGCTCGACAACCAGCCGTTCGTGCCGATCCACGTGCTGCAAGGGGAGCGCGAGATGGCGGCCGACAACCGCTCGCTCGCGCACTTCGAGCTCACCGGGATCCCGCCCGCGCCGCGCGGCGTCCCCAAGATCCAGGTCGCCTTCAAGATCGACGCGAACGGCATCGTCTCGGTCGAGGCGAAGGATCTCGGCACCGGGCGCGCGACGGCGATCCAGGTCACGGCGTCGTCGGGGCTCACGCAGGAGGAGGTCGATCGGCTGGTGCGCGACGCCGAGGCGTCCAAGCAAGGAGACGCGCTGCGGCGCGAGCTCGCCGAGCTGCGCAACCAGGCCGAGACGCTCCTGTACACGACCGAGGCGGCGCTCGAGGGCTATCGCGATCTCGTGGCCACCGAGGTGCTCGAGTCGCTCGCGAGCGACATCGGCGCGCTGCGCGCGGCGCTCGAGAGCGCGGCCGACGTCGAGGCGATCCGCACCGCCTACCAGCGCCTCGAGGCGGCGACCTTCGCGATCGCCGAGTCGCTCTACGGCGGCGGCGACGCGGGGGGCGAGCCGGCGCCCGGCTGAGCGGCGAGCGGCTGTTGCCGCGGTCACGCGGCGTCGCAGTTCCACCGGGCTCGCGCTCCGAAGCCGTAACGCTGGACCGGCTGCGGCGCGATCGCGCGCTCCGACGATCTGCACATCGCGCCACTCCGCGAGGACGGAGTGACCTCCGGCACGCCGACGAGGATCCGGTCGGTGGTGGTCGACGGCGCGATCCTCGACGCGATCGACGACGCCCGCCGCGCCGCTGCGCGTGACGTCGCGTTCGTGAAGCCAGGCGACGAACTTCGCGATCACGGCGCCCGACGACGGCGCAGGGGCCTCGGGCAGGTAGGGACGGGACTCCACGATCTGGAGCACGACGTCGAACAGAAGTCGTGATTCGAGTGGCGTGGGCCGCGGCTCACCGCACCTGCTTGCTGGTGTGCTCCTTGCCGTCGAAGCGGAGCATGACCGGCTTGTCGTCGCTCTTGGTCAGCACGTTGACCGGGCGCTTCCAGACGCGCACCAGCGCGGCCATGACCTCGCGCGCGTAGTCGATCTTCAGATCGATCCCCTGGTGATCGTGGCGCAGGAGCAGCTCGCCGCGGTTGTCGTGGTTGCTGTCCTCGACGTAGATGAAGGGGTTGCCGAAGTTGGTGAGCTGGAAGAGCAGCTTCTCCTTCACCTGCTGGAACTCGCGCGACTCGATCTCGTAGCGCTCGTTGCGCTGGTTGTAGCCGAACGAGAAGAGCTTCTGGCGCCGCGCGAACTCGGGGGTGAGGAACTCGTCGAGGAAGGTGACGTCGTTGTAGAGCGCGCGCACCTGCAGGATCTTCTCGAAGCCCAAGCCGAGGCGCAGATCCCAGAGGTTCTTCGCCTGGAGGTCGTCGCACTCCTCCCAGTCCTTGCCGAACATCCCGCGGTTCCACCGCTCCTCGATGTCGCGATAGAGCTCGACACCGAGCTTGTACGGGTTGAGGCCCCCCGGCGCGGTGGCCATGACGCCGGCGTTGCGATCGGCGTAGTCGAGGATCTCGTCGGCCTGGCCGATCGCGCCGGTCATGAGCTTCGAGTGCCAGTAGCTGGCCCACCCCTCGTTCATGATCTTCGTCTGCATCTGCGGGACGAAGTAGTAGGCCTCCTCGCGGATGATCTCGAGCACGTCGCGCTCCCAGCGCTCGAGGGGCGCGTTCTCGAGCAAGAAGCGCGAGACGTCGCGCTCGGGGCGCTCGGGGTGCTTGCGCGGCTTGTCGCGCTCGTCCTGGATCTTCTTCTTCTGCTCCTCGATGTACTCGTCGGGGTTGATGAACGAGTCCATGTAGGATTTGGCGCGAAGGCGCGGGACCTCCTCGGCGGTGGCCTGCTCGTCGTCCTCCTCGGTGCGCGCGGGCGCGCGCGCCTTGAACGGGTCGTAGGGGTCGAGGAGGTTCTCGAGCGAGAGGCAGGCGTCGATGAAGGGCTCGACCTTCTCGATGCCGTAGCGCGAGATGTGGCGCGAGATGCGCGCGCCGTGGTTCGCCATCTTGTCGATCCACTTGCGGTTCGGATCGTAGTGGCCGACCGCGCGCGCGGGCTCGACGACCTGGCCGCGTGCGTCGAGGTCGGTGGCGCGGAAGACGAAGTTGTTCTTGAAGAAGTCGACGTGCCCGCAGACGTGGCACATGACCATCTTCTGATCGACCAACGAGTTGCCCTCGAGCAGGTAGGCGAACGAGGGGTTGTTGTTGATGACCATCTCGTAGATCTTCGAGGCGCCGTACTCGTAGCTCTTGCTGAGCTGCTCGTACTCCATACCGAAGCGCCAGTGCGGGTAGCGCGCCGGGAAGCCCGTGAACGCGGCGACCTCGTTCATCTGGTCGTACGAGAGCATCTCGTAGACGATCGGGAAGAAGTCGAGCCCCGAGGCGCGCGCGACCGCTTCGATGCGCTCCTGCTCCTTGCGGAGGTAGGCGGGGAGGGACGTCTTGAGGGCGAACTCGGGCATGCGCTCTCGATGCTAGCGCATTGCCCTCGGCGCGCTGTCGTTCCCGACGCGGCCGCCGTCGCGCGTCGCCTCGGCGCCTCGCGATCAGGGCGCGGGCGGCGCGCAGGCGAGGTGCGCCGCGGTCTGCCGCGCGAGCTCGTTCTTCGGCGACAGGCGCAGCACCGTCGAGGCCTCGGCGCACGCGCACGCGCCATCGCCGGCCTCGA
>JAJXTK010000501.1 GCA_021783935.1 Myxococcales bacterium
GGTGGTGACGGGCACGCCCGCCTTCTACGACGACTACAAGGGTCTGAAGGGGCTCGCGCCGCTCTACCAGCGGATCACGACGCGCTTCGACGCCGATTCGCGCTTCGACAACCTCCGCTCGCCGCAGGTGCGCCTGCTCCCCTTCGACGAGGCCCGGCTGGTGTCCGTCGGGCGGCTCGTGCGGGATCTCTTCCCGGCCGCGGAGCCCGCCCGCCTGCGCGAACGCGCGAGTGATGCCTTCCTCGACGCCCTGGCGAAGCACGTCTCCAGCGGCTTCGGCGGTCGGGTCGCCGTCGCGCCGAGGATCTTCCTGCGCGAGCTGGTCGACGTGCTCGACAAGGTCGACCAGTACGCCGAGTACGACCCGGTGGTGCAGTACAAGCTGACGCTCGACGACGCCGAGCTCCGCGACGAAGAGCTCGCCGCGCGCCACGAAGGAACCGAGACCGCGCCCGCGCCCGCCGAGCCCACGACGGCGCCGGCGCCCGCAGCAACCCCGCGACGCCGTCTCGACGGCTGACGGAGCAGCGCCCATGTCCGAGCGCGCGTCGACGAGCGGCTTCTTCCGGCTCCACCCGAACGTGCAGCACGCGCTCGTGCACGATCTCGGCTGGCGCTCGCTGCGGCCGGTGCAGGAGCTGGCGGTTGACGCGATCCTCGACGGTTCCAACACGGTGGTCCTGGCGCCGACCGCCGGCGGCAAGACCGAGGCAAGCATCTTCCCTGTGCTCTCGCGGATCCTGACCGAGGAGATCCCCGCCGTCGCGGCGCTCTACGTCTGCCCGATCCGCGCGCTCCTGAACAACCAGGAGGACCGCGTGCAGCGCTACGCCCGCATGGTCGGCCTCGACGCGTTCAAGTGGCACGGCGACGTTGCGGCCACCGCGAAGAAGCGGTTCCTGCGCGAGCCGAAGCACATCTTGATGATCACCCCCGAGTCGCTCGAGGTGATCCTGATCGGCCAGAAGGACGACGCGCGCCGCATCTTCGCCGGGCTCTCCGCGCTGATCATCGACGAGGTGCACGCGTTCGCCGGTGATGACCGGGGCGCTCACCTGATGGCGCTCCTCGAGCGACTCACGCACTTCTGCGGCCGCGACGTCCAGCGCATCGGGCTCTCCGCCACCGTCGGCAACCCCGACGAGATCGGCGCCTGGCTTCAGGGTTCGAGCACTAGACCGTACCGTCGGGTCGATCCGCCGAAGGCCCCGACCTCCCGCACGTTCTCGGTCGAGCTGATGGGCGAGTCGTCGTCGCCGGCGACGCGCGCCGCAGCCCTGGGGGTCGGCAAGAAGTCGCTCGTCTTCGTCGAGAGCCGAGGCCAGGCCGAGCGCGTGGCGGCGGCGATGGCCGGGCGTGGCGTCGAGGTCTTCGTCCACCACAGCGCCGTCAGCCGTGAGGATCGCGAGCGGGCCGAGGCGCAGTTCACCTCCGGGACGAACACCGCGATCGTGTGCACGTCGACAATGGAGCTCGGGATCGACGTCGGCGACCTCGACCTCGTGCTGCAGGTCAACGCACCCGCGACGGTCTCGAGCCTGCTGCAGCGGATGGGGCGAACCGGCCGCCGCGCCGGCACCACGTCGAACTGCAGCTTCCTCTGCGAGACGCCCGAGGCGCTGGTGCAGGCCACCGCGATGGTCCGCATGATCGAGCGCGGCTTCGTCGAGGATGTCCGCCCCGAGCGCGATGCGGCGCACATCCTCGCGCACCAGATCATGGCGCTCACGCTGCAGGAGAACGGCGTGTCTCGCCACCGGGTGCGCGAGTGGATCGGCGGCGCAGCCCCGTTCTCCACGCTCACGGCCGAGGACCTGCAGGCGCTCATCGACACGATGGTGGAGCGCGACATCCTGCACGAGGCTGACGGGCTCCTGTCGCTCGGGCTGCAGGGAGAGAAGCGTTTCGGCCGGAAGAACTTCTTCGACCTCTACGCCGTATTCGACGCCCCCTCGGCGCTGCGCGTGATGCACGGCGGTCAGGAGGTCGGCGTCGTGCAGTCGCTCTTCGTGCGCTCCGCGTTCTCGAAGGGGGCGGGAGCGTGCTTCCGCCTCGGCGGCCGCTCGTGGCAGATCCGCGACGTGGATTGGGGGCGGGGCACGTGCTCCGTCACGCCCGCCGCATCGGGACGGGTGCCGACGTGGCTCGGGTCGCCGTCGTTCCTGTCATTCGCGGTGTGCCAGGAGATCAAGCGCGTGCTCGCGGGCGACGACGAGCCGGCGTGGCTCGATGCTGGTGCCGTCACGGAGCTGCGCGTGCTCCGCGAGTCCTACGACGGGCTCGTGGGCGAGGGGGAGGCGCCGCTCGGCGACGATGGCGACGCGGTCCGCTGGTACACGTTCGCCGGCGGAGCGATCAACCGGCTCCTCGCGATCGGGCTCGAGCGGGCAGGCGGAGGCGAGTGGACCGCGGGGAACTGGTCGCTGCGAGCGAAGACGGGCCGCGACGTCGGGCGCGCGCGCGATGCGGTCGCGGCGCTCCGCGGCGTCGACTGGGCCGAGCTCGCGGCGGCGTCGACGGACGATCCGGCGCTAGACGAGGTCAGCAAATTCCAGGTTTGCCTGCCCGGCGCGATCGAGAAGCGGCTCGTCGCGGGGAGGACGTTCGACGCGGCGGGGGCAGGAGCGTTCGTGGGCGCGCATCGAACGCCTGCGCTCGTGTGAAAGCGACATCGGCGCGGGCGAAGAGCTGCAGCGCCTCATCGGGCGCGTCTTGGCCTAGCAGGCCGTTGAGAAACGGCCCGCGGAAACCGTGACAGACAGCAGGCCGTGTCGATCGCGCGGCGAGTTTCGGGTTGACGCGGGAGAGGATCGGGCAGCTTCGGAGAAACTCAACGGCCTGCTAGGACCGTCCCCCACTCGGGGCGGAATCCGACCGCCTTCTTCCAGTCATCGATGCGCGCGTTCGCGTCGCCGCCGTCCCAGAAGACCGTCGGCTCGACGTCGACGGCGAGGGCCCCGACGCCCGCGTCGCCGCATGACCAGCGAACGTGCAGCGCGCTGGGGTACACGCCGAGGACCAAGGCTGCGGCCTCGCCTCGCGGTCGGCGTGGCGGGCGCTCCGTCGAAGGGCGACCGAAGGGAAACGTGGCGTCGAACGGGTGGGGCACTCGCCCGCGAGCGTACGCCGGCGGCGCGCGCCTCGCGCGCGTGAACGGAGGCAGTGGCCAAAGAACGTCCGCAGACGCTTGCAGTTCCCGAGCGCGGCCCAAGTCTGTACGACGTGTCCGCTGCTCTCCGCGCCCCCCGCGCCCTCGCCGCGTTCCTCGGCCTCGCTGCCGGCGACGCCTACGGCCGCCCCCTCGAGTTCATCCGCGGCGAGCGCGTCCGCACGCTCCCCGTCAGCCTCGCGCCTACCGAGTTCCGCTGGACCGACGACACGCACATGGCGATGTACCTCGCCCGGGCGATCCTCGACGTCGCCCCACGCGGCGGCCCGTTCGACGAGGACGCCTTCGGCCACGCCGTTGCCGCCCGCTTCGTCGAGTGGGCTCACGATCCGCTCACGCCCTCGACCGCGCCCGGCAACACCTGCCTTGCCGGCGTTGCCGCCTACGAGCGCCACCGCGACTGGCGCGCGTCCGGCGTCGCGAGCTCCGATGGCTGCGGCGCCGTCATGCGCATCGCCCCGCTTGCCTTCGCGTACGCGGGCGACACGCTCACGCGATCGGCGGAGATCTCCGCCCGCGTCACTCACGCCCACCCGAACGCCCTCGAGTCGGCTATCGCCGCCGCGCACCTGCTCCGCTGGCTGCTCGAGGGCGAGCCGTTGGGCGCCGCGCTCGTCACCCGCGCGATCGTGTCGCTCCGCGGCCCCTGGCACCGCGGCGGCGACGTCGCGCGTTCGCTCGAGACCGCGCTCGCCCTCGCCACACGGACAGAGCTCCGCTGGCTCGACGAGCCCGCCGTCTGGCCCGGCGACGGCGGCTGGCGCTCTGGCAGCGCCCTCGGTCTCGCCCTCGCCGCCGCGCTTGCCTGGGGCGACGACGCGCGCGACGCGATCGACCGCGCCGCCCGGATCCACGGAGACAGCGACAGCGTTGCGTGCCTCGTCGGCATGTACCTCGGAGCCGCGCAGGGCCTCGACGCGCTGCCGGCCGACATGCTCGCGGCCCTGCCAGAGCGCACCGAAATCGAGCGCCTCGCCAGCGCGTGTGCCGCCCTCGCGACGAGGACGGCGTGAAGCGCACCAGCCTCTCTCACCCGATCTTCGTCGCCTGGGCCCACGCGCTCGCGGGTGGCGGCCGCATCGGCGTGACGTTCGCGCCTGGCAAGAAGGACGCGACGCCCTACTCGCCGGGCGGGGCGTGGGATCGCGATCTCGCCGCGGATCTCGAGCGCCTCCGGGAAGTCGAGCGCGTCGACGTCCTCGTCTCGCTCGTCGAGGATCACGAGCTCCGCGTGCTCGGCATCCAGGCGCTCCCCGACGAAGCGCGTGCGCGAGGGATCGAGGTCGTGCGGTTCCCGATCGTCGACATCGACGTGCCGCGCGATCGCGCTGGCGCCGCGCGCGTGGTCGAGGCCGCGGTTCTTCGCGCGAAGACCGGCGCGTCCGTCGTGTTCCACTGCCGCGGCGGCCTGGGTCGCGCGGGCACCATGGCGGCGTGTGCGCTCGTCACGCTGGGCTACGAGCCGCGCGCGGCCATCGCGCGCGTTCGAGAGGTGCGACCGGGCGCGATCGAGACCCCCGCGCAGGAGCGATTCGTGCTGGGCTTCGACACACGCCGATAACCAAGCAGTACCGCCTCCTGACCCACGCTGGCCCGCAGCTCTCCGACACGCCCGGCACCCTGGGCGGGTCGGGATCCCGCCCTGAGCGCGATCGTCGCTGTTACAGCCCCCATCCCCGCCCTTCCCCCGCGGTGCGGGGGAAGGGAGATCGCGTGGCGCGAACGCGCGCAGGCAACCGTGCCTCGGCGT